>NZ_JBZXYT010000013.1:0-108932 GCF_059391765.1 Brachybacterium sp. SYSU DS0246
TGGTGCGGATTCCCGAATCGCTGCCGGTCTCGCGCCGCCATTCCGGGGGATTCCATACGTTCCTGCGAAACTGCCGCACGCTGCTGGGCCGACGGATCTTCGTCGCCTACATGCTGGTCAACGCCTTCTCCGCGTTCGCGCTGATGGCCTACGTCTCCGCCTCGTCGTTCGTGGTCCAGGAGATGCTCGGGTTCACCTCCACCGAGTACTCGGTGAGCTTCGCGATCAACTCCTGCGGAATGATGGCGCTGTCCCTGCTCTCGGCGCGCCTGACGCATACGATCCATCCGCGCCGCCTGATCCGGGTGGGCCTGATCCTGGTGTCCTCGGCGAGCTTCTCCCTGCTGATCGGCAGCCTGTTCCTGGATACGCCCGCCTGGATCGTGCTGCCGGCGTTCTTCTTCACCGTGGCCCCGCAGGGGCTGATCTTCGGCAACGGCGGCGCTCTGGCCGCCGATCAGGCGCGGGAGTTCGCCGGGACCGGTTCGGCGATGCTGGGCCTGGGCTTCTCCTTCTCCGCCTCCATCGCGGCACCCCTGGTGGGCATCGCGGGCACGCATTCCTCGCTGCCGATGGCGGTGACGATGGTGATCGGCTGCACGATCTCGGTGTGCTGGTTCATCGCCGCGGGCCGGGGGAGCGGCGCGACCGCCGTGCGCGGCTGACTCATCACCCCGTCCGACGGGCGGGGACGACGAAGGTCGTAGGCGGCGGCGTCGAACACCGGCCACGGGACGGAGCGCTGAGCCGCCGAAACGCCATGGCAGAGCCAGGGGAGAGGCGCCAGCCTGGGAGCATGAACATCGCATCCTCCTCCTCAGCTCGTCCCCATCCGAGCCCCGGCCCGGATCAGACCCCCGGCCCGGACGCATCGATGCCGCGGCAGCCCGTCGGAACCGCACCCGCCGTCGCCCCGGACGGCGCAGCCCCCGCGGCTCCCGGTCTGCCGACCGGCTCCGCACACCCATCCCATCCCGCCCCGAACCGGCCGTTCGGTGCGCATGTCCGGATGAGCTGGTGGAAGCCTCTGGTGATCGTCGTCGCCGCGGTGGTCCTCATGGTCGGGACGAGCTTCGTGCTCGGCATCGCCGCGATGATCGCCGAGGTGCTGCTGTTCGACCGTGATCCGGAGAACCTGCAGATGACGCCGCTGATGCTGCTGGCGACGAACGCCAGCCTCGTCATCATGGCGGTGCCCACCCTGATCCTGACCGCCTGGCTGAGCCGCACCCCATGGCGCCGCCTGCTCCAGGCGGACGGGCGCGTCCGGTTCGGTCGTGGCGGGCTGTACCTGCTGGTCTTCGGCGCCCTGGTCCTCGTGGCCACTGCCGTGATGTCGCTAGTCGACCCGTCGACGGCAGGCCTCGGCGGCTTCGCCGTCTCGGGCACGACGATCGCCCTGATCGCGGCCGTCGTGCTGACGACGCCGCTGCAGGCCGCCGCCGAGGAGATCACGTTCCGCGGGGCCATCATGCCGGCCGTGGCTTCGTGGATCCGGCCGGCCCGCGCGGCCGTCGTCGTCGGGCTGGCCGGCTCCAGCCTCGTGTTCGGCACCGTGCATCTGTCCGCCGATCCGTGGCTGTTCGCCTACTACACCTTGTTCGGCGCCAGCATGGCCGCCATGGCCGTGATCAGCAGGGGGCTCGAGGCTCCGATCGCCTTCCACGTCGCGAACAACGTGGTGATGATGCTGCTGGCGGCCCTGTTCGCCGACGGCGGCGGCTTCACCATCGATCGTTCGGTGGGCATGGGTGGGCCGTTCATGCTGTTCTTCATCGCGGTCGACGTGCTCGCCGTCGTCATCGTGTGGCTCATGGAGCGTCGGGCCCGCCACGAGCGTCGTACGCTCGAATCATGAACCCGGTCACACAGGTCCAGGTCAGTCGGATCCAGGTGAACCTCTTCTGCGAGGACGTCGAGCAGTGCCTCGCGTTCTACACGGCGTTCGGCTTCGCTGAAGCGTTTCGCACGCCGCAGGACGGTCCGCCGACCCATGTGGAGATCGACGCCGCGGGCACGCGGATCGCGCTGACGTCGGCGGCGACAGCGAACGAGCTCGTGAGGCTGGGCGTGACGACACCGGGTACGCCGTCCGCGGAGATCGCACTGTGGTGCGAGGACGTGGACGCGGCCCATGAGCGCGCGGTCTCCGTCGGTGCACGCAGTCTGGTCGACCCGACGCGCTCGCCGGATGGCAGGCTTCGGTTCGCCTGGGTGCGCGATCCCGAGGGGCACCAGCTGAAGTTCGTCCAGACGCGCTGAGAGGCGTGTGCCTGCATGTGGCGCTCTGCTCATCGAGAGTGCGCAGAGCGAGCTGCACGAGATCGACCGCTCCGCCCCTCCCAATGAACCGCCGATAATGTACGTTATGTAAAGTGGAGTGGAAGCAGCCGACCATAGGCCCTCTCGAGCTTCCCGACCGGCGCTCCCCTCCAGCCCAGGACCACGCTCATCGGACGCAACTCCCCAGTGACAGCAACGAGTTCCGGTACGCAGTCCCACTCCGGAGCGCAGTCTCAGTACGCCGCGACGACGCCGCTGCCGTCAGACCAGGCCGCCACGAGACGCACGGTGCCATCCAGCTCGCCGACGGTCCGCACGACGGTGAACGGCGCACCGTCCAGCAGCGTCTCGGCGCTCGGCAGCTCTTCACCCTCATCGACCTCGAGACTCAGCGTGACGGAATGGGCACGACTGCCTGCCGGCTTTCCCTCCGCGTCGACGATCTCCAGCTCGGCCTGCTGCTGCTGACCGCACAGCGCCCGCCGGAAACAATCCAGGACGACCTCGTCCTGCAGCCCGTCGTAGACGTAGCGCTGCCCGAGCACCGAGTGCTCCATGAGACCGATCAGGTGCTCCTCCGCGTCGGCGACGGGCGCGCCGCGGTACGCCAGCGGCAGGTGGAAGATCGTCTCCCCCACGCGTGCCACATGGCACTCTATGCCGACCTCGCCCTCGGGGTCATCGAAGCGGTAGGCACCCAGCACCTCGAGCTCCCCCGCCTCGCCCCACGACCGGGACTCCAGAAACGTGCGCAGCATGTCGGACTTGCTCGGGGTCAGCTCGGCCTGGTGGATCGTCGCCATGGTGCCAACCTATCGCGGCGCGGACTTCGCACCGCGGTGCCTACGCCGCGACGGGCGGTACGATCCTCCCGTCCAGCAGCTCGATCACCCGATCCGCGCCGTCAGCCATCCGCGGGTCGTGGGTCACCATGACCACCGCGGTGCCGTCGGCCGCGATGGCCTGCAGCAGGACCAGCACCTCCCCTGCGGCGCGCGAGTCCAGAGCGCCGGTGGGTTCGTCGGCGAACACGATCTCCGGTTCATTGATCAGAGCTCGGCAGATGCCCACGCGTTGCGCCTGACCTCCGGAGACCTCGTCCGCGAAGCGGCTCTCCAGGTCCGCGACCCCCATCCGTTCCAGGAGCTCACGAGCCCGCGCCGTGACCTGGGCCCGGGATGCCCGACGGGCCGCGCGGCCGGGCAGCACCACGTTCTCCAGCATCGTGAGGTCGCGCAGCAGTTCCGGTTGCTGGAAGACCACACCGATCCGGTGCAGCCGGCGCGCGGCGAGCTGCTCGTCCCCCAGCGCTGTCAGTTCCTCTCCCCCGAGCTCGATGCTGCCGGTGCTGGGCCGGGACATGCCGCTGAGGGTCTGCAGCAGCGTGGATTTGCCACTGCCGGAGGGGCCGGAGACGGCCACGAACTCCCCCGCACCGACCTCGAGATCGATCTCGTGCAGCAGCTGTGTGGTTCCGACGTGGTGGCTCACCCCTCGGGCGCGCAGCGCGTCTTCACTCATGATGGTCCTCTCCTCGTGGTGCGTTCGATGGTGGCCAGTCGGGTCGCGACGGTGACGGCAACGGCAAGCACCAGGGGTATGGCGACCAGGACGATCACGGGCGCACGGTGCAGGGTGATGCGGCTGGTGCCCTGACCGAGCGTGGCCAGTCCCCCGGTCATGGCCTCGATCATCACGTTCAGTCCGCCCTGTGCGATGAGTTGGCTGAGCAGCAGTCCCAGCGGCAGGGCCAGCAGCAGTGCGGCCAGCATGCGCACGAGGTACGGGCTGCGGCGCACGTCGCGCGGGATGCCGAGGGCACGCTGGGTGTCGAGCTGGCGCGCGTCCTCGGCCAGCACCATGCGCGTGACCAGCGCGGCGATCAGTCCCGCGAGCGCCGCCGCGACCGCGGCCGCGGCCGTCGCCGCTCGCGTCATGCCCCCAGCCATCTCGCCCAGCAGCTGCTGGTGATACATGCTCACATCCCCCACCGTGGCCTCCGGCAGGGCGGCGGCGAGGTCGGCGATCAGCGCCTCCTGGTCCGCACCGGGTGCCAGGCGCGTGGCGATCACGGACCACTGCACCTCCTCCTGCGCGGTGGGCAGCTGAGCCTTGGCGGTCAGCCCGCCCTGGGTGACGTCCTGGTAGGCGCCGACGACCCGCAGCGGCCGGGCCCCGGCCGCTGTCCGCACGGTCAGCGTGTCGCCCAGGCTCGCGCCGGTCTCGGCCAGCGCGACCAGGCTGAGGGCGATCTCCTCGTCGGCCGTCGGCGCGCGGCCTTCGGCATACTGGACGGGCAGGACCGTGTGGTCACCGGACTCGATGGGGAGATTGAGCGGAGGGCCGTCCTCGACCTCGACCAGGTGGCGGGTGCTCACTCTGGCCGCGTACTCCTCGATGCGGGGATCCGAGGCGACGGCGGCGAGGGCACGCTCGTGCACCGAGGAGTCGACCTCCCCGGCGAGCGGAACGTCGATCCGGACGTCGAACCGACCGATACCCATCGCTGTGACGATCCCCGGTGACGTGAGGGTCGATGCCACCCCGGTCGGGGCCGCCGCCAGCACGGTGCACAGCGTGAAGACCGTCAGCAGCATGAACGACGAGCCGGCGCGCCGCACGAGCGTGCGCAGTCCCAGCAGCAGCGGGACGGGCAGGGGCGAACTGTGCAGGCTCAACAGCCCGAACAGACCGTGTGCCCGCCTCGGCCCGCTCCAGCCTGCCGCGCCGCTCGCCGCTCCGCGCAGCACCTCGACGGGGTCGATCCGACGGATGCGCCTCAGCATCAGGGAGACACCGGCGAGTGCCACGATCAGCACCGCGAGCGCTGCGACCACGGGTGCCAGCAGGACCGCTGCCCCGCCGGTGGGGCCCGAGTACGCCGTGAGATCCGCGGCGAGCGCGGAACCGAGCGGGATACCTCCGAGCAGCCCGATGATCGTCGCGGCCAGGGCGATCGTTCCGTAGCGCAGCAGATAGGCGCGGCGCAGGTCAGCGCGGCGGATCCCGAGGGCACGCAGGACCCCGATCTCGCGACGCTCCCGCGCCAGCGCGGTCGCCAGCGCCAGCCGTACACAGATCAGCGCGATCGCCAGCACCACGAGGGCCGCGCCCAGCACGGCGGCGGCCACCAGGCCGTCTCCGAGCACGGCGAACAGCATGAACGCCTGGCGGTCCACCATCGGCCCGTCCTCCGGCAGATCCGCCACCTGGTAGGCGGTGCGCACGGCGGAGACCTGCGTCTGCGGATCCTGGAGCCAGAAGCTGATCAGGTACTCGGTGCTGCCGGTGCGGTCGGCGATCTCGGCTAGATCCTGCTCGCTGACCAGCAACCGCTTGGAGCTCGCCAGAGGCGTGTTCATGAGGGAGTCGCGGAAGAAGCCGGCGACCTCGAGGTCGCGGGCGAAGCCGTCCGGCCCTGTGATGGTCACCTCGGAACCGGTTCGCAGGCCGTCCTCGATCCGGTACATCACCGGCAACCAGATCGTCCCCGGTCGCACCTCGGTCACGGCCTGCCCGTCCAGATCGAGCATGAGGTCGCTCTCGGCGGACGGGACCGTGAGGGAGTTCTGCTGGATGCTGCTGTCCTGGCCGACGCCGTCGAAGCTGAGCTGGGAGCCGTCCAGACCCAGCAGCAGTTGCGTCCGGTGAGCCGTGACCTCCGGGCGCTCGGCCGCGAAAGCGTCCACCGCACCGGCGTCGAGCTCCCCGGCGTGCATCTGCGCCAGGTGCGGGGCGTCGGCCTGGTCGAGCAGAGCGGTCGACGCGCCGGCCAGGCGGGCCATCAGACCGGCCGCGGCGACAGCGCACACCACGGCCACGGCGAGCAGCACGGTGAGCGTCGCGGCGACGGCGATGTCGCGACGAAGGCGGCGGAGGGTGGCGAGGCCGGGCATGGGCTGGTCCTTCCGGTGGATACTCCCGGCCGGAGGCGCGGCGGATGCCGTCAATCTAGGCCCGGCCTCGCCGCAGGGGAATGGCTCGTGGCCAGGTCAGCCGAGAAATCCGGTGATCCCCCGCACCGCTCGGGGGATACCCCGCACGACGGCCGGCCGAGAGCGCGTCCGGGAGCGGCTGGGGGCTCGAGCCTTCACGGTTGTCGCCGTCTCCCCGCTGCACCCGGCCAGGACGTGGAGATCCGGACGGCGCGCGTTCACCGCGAGAACACTCTTTGTTCATATTCTGACCCGATGACGCCACCGACCGCCCCGCCCGGCAACGCCTCCTTCCGGCCGCTCCCCCTTCGTCGTGTGGCGCTGTGGCTGATCATCGTTGCCGTGGGGATCATCGTGATCGCTCTGGTCTCGCTCCTGGGCCATCAGAATTCCACCGGGCTGATCTCACGGAATCTTCATGTCGTCTTCTGGTACTTCGACGTGGGACGCGAATACAACATGGCCACGTGGTATGCCTCGGGCATGTGGATGCTGCTGGGCGCTCTCGCCTCCGCGATCGCCGCGACGCGCCCGGTGTTCCGCAGATCCTGGTGGGTGTTCGCGGCGGTCGGCCTGCTCGCGTCGATCGACGAGTATCTCGAGTTGCACGAGCGACTCGACGTCCCCGGTGATTGGCTCGCCGCCAGACTGCCGTTCGACCTGGGATTCACCTGGGTCCTGCTCGGCGCACCCATCGGTCTCATGATCGCTCTTGTCCTGATGCGACTGGTGTTCTCGCTCCCTCGTCGAGCCCGCATCGGCATCATCGTGGCCGGCGCACTGTTCCTCACCGGCGCCCTCGGCGTGGAGACCGTCAACGGGATGATCCTCGCGCGCAATGACCACGTGGTCGATAACGCCTATATCTACGGCACGATGATCGAGGAGCTGTTCGAGATGTCCGGGATCGCCGTGGCTCTGGCTTCGGTGCTGAGCCTGATCCAGCGCGACGCCGCCCACGGCACCCTGCGCCTGGATCCTGACGTGCGGCAGCGTCCTGCATCGCCGCTGCCGGGCCCCGACCGCTCGACGGCCTCAGAACCCGGAGATCTCCGGCAGCAGCTCACGAAGTGACGTGATCCGGCGTCCGCTGGCGGCAGTGAGTTCGACACCGGGCGTGACCAGTAAGAACGCCGGGATTCCGGCGGACGCCGCGGCCTCCACGTCACCGGGGCGGTCGCCCACGGCACGGCACTCCCCCGCCGCCAGGCCGTGCCGTTCGAGCAGAGCCTCGACCATCTCCGGGTCCGGCTTGCGGGCGAAACCCTCCGGTGCGCAGACCATGTCATCGATCGGGAGATCGAGGGCCTCGAGCAGCAGGCGCGCGCTCTCCCGGTCGCGGTGCGTGGCCACGAGATTCAACCCGCCGCTCTTGCGGACCGTGCCGGTCACCTCGTGGGCACCGTCCATCGCCGGCGGTGGATGCACCTGCCAGTGCTCTTTCGTCGCCTGGTACGCCACGCGCAGCCGCCGCTCCGAGACTCCGTGACGCTCGGCGAGAGTCCTGATCGCATGGGAGCTGGAGACGCGGGTCAGCTGTGCGACCTCGTGCAGGGCGTCATCGTCGACATCGCGGTGGATGGCGGAGGCCAGGGCTCGGTCCACATCCGGATAGGTATCAGCCAGCGTCCCGCCGAGGTCCCAGATCACTGCTCGCATACCGGCAGTGTGACAGCCTGCGCGACGTCCCGATTGGTCGTCCCGGCCACCGCGGTGTTGACTTGCGCCGTGCCTCTCCTCGATCAGCTGCTCCAGCTCTCCGCGCTGACCCTGGTGCTGCTGATCGGAGCCGCCTTCCTCGCGGGCTGGGTGGACGCCGTGGTCGGCGGGGGCGGTCTGATCCAGCTGCCGGCGCTGCTGACGGCGCTGCCGGCCGACACCTCGACCGCGACGGTGCTGGGGACCAACAAGGTCGCCTCCGCCGCCGGGACCGCGGTGTCCTCGTGGACCTATGTGCGTCGTATCACGCCGATCGCGGTGACCGCGATACCGCTGGTGCTGTGCGCCCTGCTGGGCAGTGCCGGCGGTGCCGGGCTGGCCACCTTCATCCCCCGACCGTGGCTCTCCCCCATCGTCCTGGTGGCCCTGATCGCCGTCGGCCTGTACACACTGCTGCGACCGGCGATGGGCCTGGTCCACGATCCGCGGCACACCGGCCGCGCCCACATCCTGCGATCCGGAGGCATCGGCGCCGTCGTCGGCCTCTACGACGGCATCCTCGGGCCCGGCACCGGCAGCTTCTTCATCATCCTGATGGTCGCCGTCCTCGGGTACGGCTTCCTCGAGGCCAGCGTGCACGCCAAGCTCGCCAACCTCACCACCAACATCGGCGCCCTGCTGGTGTTCGGGATCCAGGGCGAGGTGTGGTGGCTACTGGGCGCCGTCATGGCCATCGCCAACGTGCTCGGCGGCTATCTCGGTGCGCGTCTCGCGATCAGGTTCGGCTCCGGTTTCGTGCGGATCGTGTTCCTGATCGTCACCGGGGCCCTCGCGCTGCGACTGGCCGTGGACACAGTGGCGCTCATCACCTGAGATGAGGCTTCGGGGGGAATACTCCCCTGCCTCGTGTCGTTGTCCTTTCAGTCACCACCTGCCGCCCAGCCGGCGGCCCGTTGCCTGGAGGTCACGATGGATCCGACGACACTGTTCAGCTATGAGCGTCACGTCGACTCGCGCTCCTTGCGCGCCCGCACGCTCCTGGTCACCCTCGGCGCGTTCAGCGATGCCGGTAACGCCCAGGACCTGGTCGACGATCACCTGCTCAACACCCTGCCCAGCCGCGTCGTCGGCCGTCTGGACATGGACCAGGTCTACGACTACGCCGGTCGCCGCCCCGAGGTCACCCTGGAGCTGGACCATTTCTCGGACTACGAGAAGCCCGAGATCCTGCTGCACGAGGTCACCGACCCCGACGGTGAGCCGTTCTTCCTGCTCACCGGCCCGGAGCCGTCCTTCCAGTGGGAGCGTGTGGCCAATGCGCTGCGCATCGTCGTCGATCAGCTCGGCATCGAGCGCACCCTGCTGGTGCAGGGCTTCCCGGCACCTGTCCCCCACACGCGTGAGCTGCCGGTGACGCGCTTCGCGGGCAACCCGCAGTCCATCGCCGTGCGCCGCACCATGCCCGGCACCTTCCGTCTGCGCGCGCCGTTCACCGCGCTGCTGACGATGCGTCTGGCCGACGCCGGTCACGAGGTGGTCGGTCTGGTGGTGCACGTGCCGCAGTACCTCCACGAGATGTCCTACCCCGACGCGGCGATCGCGCTGCTGACGGCGATCGGTCAGGAGAAGGGCCCGCACGTGCCGGTCGACGCGCTCGAGGCCCAGGCCGGGCCGGTGCGCGAGGCCGTCGCCGCTCAGGTCGAGCAGGCGCCGCAGCTGCAGGAGATGGTCGAGGGGCTCGAGCAGCGCTTCGACCGGATGATCACCTCCGGCGCCGGAGCCGAGGTCCCCACGGCCGATGACATCGCCGCCGAGGTGGAGAACTACCTGGCCGGGATCGCCGAGGACCACGGGGACGACGGGACAGACGGCGACGCGCCGGCCCCGGACGATGGGCGGCCCGACGCCGACGGTTCCCCGGTCGCAGAGGATCCGCAGCTGGACGAGGATGACTCCTCCTCGGATCAGGACTCGTCCGGCTCCGGTCTCTGAGGGTCGCGCTGCGGGAGCGGCTGCTCAGCGCAGCGACAGCCGTTCCCGCGGATCCTCGCGGGGCAGCTCCGGGTCCGCGACGGCGGTGACCTGGATCCCCGTCAGCGTCACGTTGCCGGCCAGCGTGGTCATGAAGGCGGTGTCCGCCGCATCCTGCCCGGTCGCGATGCGCACCATCGAGGCACGCGGCGCCAGACGGGTCGAGTCGAGCACGAGCCAGGTCCCCTCGACCAGGGCCTCGACCACGAGATGGAAGTCCATCGGACTGAGCCCTGGGGCGTACGCCGAGGCGCACCGCGCCGGGATGCCGCTGGCACGCAGCAGCGCCACGGTCAGGTGCGCGTAGTCGCGGCACACCCCCTGTCGGGAGTCGTAGGTGGTGCGCGCGGAATCGGTGACGGTGCTGGAGCCGGGGACGTAGTCGAGCTGATCGCCGACCCAGTCGACGACGGCGTCGGCGGCCTCGATCCCGGTGCGCCCGCCGACGATCTCGCGGGCGATCCCGGTGAACTCGTCGACCTCGCAGTACCGCGAGGGGCGCAGGTGCTCGGCCGTCTCGGCGTCCACGTCAACGGGGTGCGGGACCGGGGCGGGGATGATGCCGCGGGCGGCGTAGACGATCTCCACCTGCCCGGCCGGCAGCCCGGTAACGGTGTGGAGTCTGCTGCCGAAGCGGTCCCGGGTCTCGGTGACCGGATGCGGCCGGGACCCCGCCAGCACCGTCAGCGACTCCTGCGCCACCGGTGCCCGAGAGACGGCCACCAGCAGGGCGATGTCCGTCCCTGCCGCGACCTCCGCTGTCATCCACGCGCGCACATGTCTCTCCACGCTCTCAGTCTCTCCCATCGCAGGCTCGCTGCGGAACGGACCGTCTTTGCCCGGACGTGATCACCGACATAGTGTGGTCATCCCGGTATCGGATCGGGTCACAGTCGAACCTGAGGAGCAGTCAGTGCAGATCTCCGTCCAGCTCTACAGCGTGCGAGAAGCCTTCGCGGCCGACCCGGCCGCCACCCTGCAGCGGCTCTCCGGCATCGGATTCACCCATGTGGAGCCTTTCGGGCTGATGGAGCACGCCGAGACGCTGGGGCCGCTGCTGGCCGAGCACGGCCTCGACGCCCCCTCGGCCCACGTCTCGCTCCTGGGTGCCGAGGACCCGGCCCGGGTGCTCGCGACCGCGGCCGGCCTCGGGGTCCGCACGGTGATCGACCCGCACTGGGGCCGGGAGCACTGGACCCGCGAGGACGACATCAAGGCGACCGCCGAGCGTCTGAACGCCCTCGCCCCGGTGGCCGCCGAGAACGGTGTGCGCGTGGGCTACCACAACCATGACCACGAGGCCCGGCCGGTCTTCGAGGGCCGCTGCGGTCTGGAGGTGCTCGCCGATCACCTCGACCCCCGCGTCGTCCTGGAGCTGGACACGTTCTGGGCGGCCGTCGGCCGCACCGATCCGGCGGAACTGCTGGGACGTCTCGGCCAGCGCGTGCAGCTGGCACATCTCAAGGACGGCCACCTGCAGGGTGACGTCAAGGATCAGCTTCCACTCGGCGAGGGCGAGATGGACGTTCCCGCGATCCTCGCCGCCGCCCCCTGGCTCGAGACCGGCGTGATCGAGTTCGACGACCACTCCGGGGACATCTTCGAGGCCGTCAGCCGCTCCTTCGCGCAGCTGGCCTCCCACCTGCAGGGCACCCAGGCATGAGCGGGACCACCGGACCCGTCGGCGTCGGCATCATCGGAGCCGGCGTCATCGCCGCCCAGTACCTCGGCCAGCTGACCACCTACCCGGACATCGACGTCCGCGCCCTCGGTGACCTGCGGCCCGAGGCCGCCGCCGCGCGCGCCGAGGAGTACGGCATCGCCGGGCACGGCCCGGTCGAGGCCGTGCTCGATGATCCTGAGATCGAGATCGTCGTGAACCTGACGATCCCCGCAGCCCACCACGCCGTCTCCCGCGACATCCTCTCCGCCGGCAAGCACGTGTGGAGCGAGAAGCCGCTGACGACGACCCGCGAGGACGCGGCCGACCTGCTGGAGCACGCCCGTCGTCAGGGCCTCCGCATCGGCGGCGCACCTGACACGGTCCTGGGCGCGGGCGTCCAATCGGCGCTGCGTGCCGTGCGGGCCGGGGAGATCGGCGAGCCGCGCTCCGCGCTCGCTCAGTTCCGCTCCCCCGGTCCCGAGTCCTGGCACCCCAACCCGGACTTCCTGTTCCAGGCCGGCGCCGGGCCGCTGTACGACATGGGCCCCTACTACCTGACCACCCTGGTGCTGGCCTACGGGCCCGTGGTCTCCGTCTCCGCGGTGGGATCGCGGTCCCGGGACACCCGCACGATCGGGTCGGGCCCGCGTGCCGGTGAGTCGTTCGCCGTGGAGGTCCCCACCCGCGTCCAGGGGCTGCTGCGCTTCGCCGGCGGCGCCTCCGCCGCGGTCGAGTTCTCCTTCGACGATGCGCTGGACCGTCCGCACGTGCTGGAGCTGGCCGGGTCCGCAGGCACCATCGCCCTGCCCGATCCCAACCAGTTCTCCGGCGTCTCCGGCATCGCGATGCGCGGGGAGGACGACTGGACCGAGCGCGAGCCCGTCGGCGCCGTCGGCGGGCGCGGCCTGGGAACGCTGGAGATGGCGCGGGCCCTGCGCGCCGGCCGGCCGCACCGCCTCACCGGGGAGCTGGCCGCCCACGTCCTGGACGTCATGATCAGTCTCGAGGAGGCCACCACCGTGGACGGTGCGGTGACCGTGTCCTCCACGGTGACCGCACCCGACCTGCTCGACGCGGACTTCGACCCCCACCTCTCGACTCTGTGACCGCTGACCTCGCCCGCAACCGACCGAGCACGCACTTCTCGAAGGAGACCCCTGTGTCCGACACCCCCAACCTCCCCTCCGGCCGGCCTCTCGGCGTCGCCATGATCGGCTACGCCTTCATGGGCCGCGCCCACTCCCAGGCCTGGCGCACCGTCGGCGCCGCCTTCGAGGTTCCCGACGTCGCCCGGCGCGTCATCGTCGGCCGTGACGAGGAGGCGGTGGCGGAGTCGGCACGCCGCCTGGGGTGGGAGGAGCACGCCACCGACTGGCGCGAGGTCATCGCCCGTGACGACATCGACATCGTCGACATCTGCACCCCCGGCTTCCTCCACGCGGAGATCGCCATCGCCGCCCTCGAGGCCGGAAAGCACGTGCTGTGCGAGAAGCCCCTGGCCAACGACACCGCCGAGGCCGAGGCGATGGTCGAGGCGGCCGAGGCCGCCACTGCGCGCGGCCAGATCGCGGCGCTCGGCTTCACCTACCGTCGCGTCCCGGCACTGGCGCTGGCCAAGCAGTTCGTCCAGGACGGCAAGCTCGGACAGATCCGCCAGGCCAAGGCCGCCTACCTCCAGGACTGGCTGGTCGACGAGACCGCCCCCATGAACTGGCGGCTGCGGAAGGAGACCGCGGGCTCCGGTGCGCTCGGCGACATCGGATCCCACGCCATCGATCAGGTCCAGCACCTGACCGGACAGAAGGTCACCGCGGTGCGCGGACGACTGGCCACCGTGGTCCCCCAGCGTCCCGGGCCGGACGGCCCCGAGGACGTCACCGTCGACGACGCCGCGTGGGCCACCCTCGAGCTCGATGGCGGCGCGGTCGCCTCCGTGGAGGTCTCGCGCATGGCCAACGGCGCCAAGAACCAGCTGACCGTCGAGCTCTACGGCAGCAAGGGCGCCCTGAAGTTCAGCCTGGAGAACCCCAACGAGCTGTGGTTCCTCGACGCGACCCGGCCGATCGCCGAGCAGGGGTTCGCGCGCGTGCTGGTGACCGAGCCCGAGCACCCCTACCTCGAGGCCTGGTGGCCGCAGGGGCACGTGCTGGGCTGGGAGAACGCGTTCTCCAACCAGGCGCGCGACCTGCTGGTGGCCATCCGCGACCGCGGAGGCGAGGACGCCACCGGCTACTCCCCCGATTTCGCCGACGGGCTGGCGCTACAGCGCGTGCTCGACGCCGTCATCTCCTCCGATGCCGCCGACGGCGCCACCATCACCCTCTGACCCCGGCCGCCGAAACGCGGCCGGCCCCCTCCACGCCGAACGCACTCGATATCGCTCACCGCAGAAGGAGCATCACCACCATGGCTCATCCGCACACCCTGTTCACCGGCCAATGGGCCGATCTCACCCTCGACGAGGTGGCCGAGCTCGCCGCCGGCTGGGGCTACGACGGCCTCGAGATCGCCGTCTCCGGCGAGCACCTCGACGCCTCCCGCTGGGATGACGACGACTACGTCGCCGACCGCCTGGGCATCCTCGACAAGCACGGGCTGAAGTGCTGGACCATCTCCAATCACCTCAAGGGCCAGGCGATCTGCGACGATCCGATCGATTTCCGCCACCAGGCGATCGTCGGCTCCGAGGTGTGGGGCGACGGTGATCCCGAGGGCGTCCGCCAGCGCGCGGCCGAGGACATGAAGAACACCGCCCGCCTGGCGCAGAAGATGGGCGTGAAGACCGTCGTCGGCTTCACCGGCTCGAAGATCTGGAAGTACGTGGCGATGTTCCCGCCGGTGGGCCAGGACGTCATCGACGACGGCTACCAGGACTTCGCCGACCGCTGGAACCCGATCCTCGACGTCTTCGACGAGTGCGGGGTGCGTTTCGCCCACGAGGTCCACCCCTCCGAGATCGCCTACGACTTCTGGACCACCCAGCGCACGCTCGAGGCGATCGGTCACCGCGAGGCCTTCGGCCTGAACTGGGACCCCTCCCACTTCATGTGGCAGGAGATCGATCCGGTCTCCTTCATCACCGATTTCGCCGACCGCATCTACCACGTCGACTGCAAGGACATCCGGGTGCGGGTCACCGGTCGCAACACCCGCCTGGGTTCCCACCTGGCCTGGGGCGATCCTCGCCGTGGCTGGGACTTCGTCTCCTTCGGCCGCGGCGACGTGCCGTGGGATGCGGCCTTCCGCGCGCTGCGTTCGATCGGCTACGAGGGTCCGATCTCCATCGAGTGGGAGGACGCGGGCATGGATCGTCTGCACGGGGCCAAGGAGGCGATCGAGGTGCTCGAGAGCCTGGACTACCCGGTCTCCGAGGTCTCCTTCGACGCCGCGTTCAGCAACCAGGGCTGATGAGCGACGATGGCGACGCCCGCGAGTGACGAGCGCAGGGCCTTCGCGGCGACCTTCGCCGACCTCGGTCCCGAGGCGCCGACGATCCTGCCGGGCTGGGGCGCTCCCGAGCTGCTCGAGCACCTGCTGCTCCGGGAGCGCTACCCGCACCTGATGGTGGGGCCGAGACTGCCGGGAGAGCTGGGCCGTCGCGCCCAGCAGGCCCGGCAGCAGCTCCGCGCCCGGACCTGGGGCGATCTCGTGGACCTGTTCCGCGCGGGCCCGGGACCGCTGTCCTTCGCGGGCACGGTCGACTCCCTCAGCGGGGAGGGCGAGCTGCTGATCCATCACGAGGACCTGCGCCGGGCACAGCCGGGATGGGAGCCGCGAGCGCTGCCAGAGGCGACGCAGGCGAAGGCGTGGCGCGCTCTCTCGCTGCTGGCCCCGGTGGCCGTACGGGTTCCGGCCGACGTCACGCTGGTCGCCCCGCACGGCGGGAGACGGCTGCGCTCCCGCCGGCCGGCCGGCAGCGTGCGCGTGCACGGCGATCCGCTCGAACTGCTGCTGTGGGTCTCGGGCCGCGACGAGGTCGCACAGGTCCGGATCGACGGCGACGACGGCGGCGTGCAGGCGCTCGAGGAGGGCCGACGCGGTCTGTGACCGCGGTGATGGCGGGGCCGACGGTGCGACCCGTCGGCCCCGCCGTCGCCGTGCCCGGCAGCTCAGCCGCGCTCGAGCAGGAACAGCCGCGGATGGTGCCCCTTCTGGAAGAAGCGGTGCTCCCCCACGGGACGCCAGGGCAGGCCCGGCCGCTCGAGCACGCGGTGCATCCGCGTGATCTCATGCGTCAGCACGCCCATCCTCGCCTCCGGTGCGGCCAGTTCGGCGCCGCGATCCAGCAGGTCGGCCAGGAGTCGCTCGTTGCTCTCGTGCTCCCCGTGCAGGGTTCCCCAGGGCGGGTTGGTCAGGAGCCTGGTGAAGCCGGGGTCGAGGTCCGTTGTGAGCACGTCCCCGGTGATCCAGTCGATCCGGCCCCGGCGGCGTGCGGCCCGTTGGTGCTGCTGGGCGGCGTCGATCGCCGCCGGGTTCAGGTCCACCCCTATCGTCCGGGCGGGAGCGGCCACGGCGAGCTGTTCGATCAGGAACGTCCCTGACCCGCAGGTCATGTCGAGCAGGTGGTCCTCAGCACCCACCTCCAGGAGGTCGAGCACCGTCGCGGCGATGGTCGCGTTCACCGCGCCGGGATAATCGACCGTCCGCCAGGCCCTGGTGGACAGCGGGCGCGGGGTGGTGCGCAGCAGCACCTGCCACGTACCGGGCCCTGCACCGCGGCGCACCCTCACCACCAGGTCGCCGTCCTCATCGACCTCGACTCCCGCGTGCTCGGCGAAGGCGTCGGCCAGGCGCCGCATGTCCGGGGTGTGCGAGCCCGCGGCCTCCAGGCGCAGCCCGGTGAAGCGCTGTCGGGGCCGCTGGCGGCCGATGTCCGCCAGCAGGTCCCCGATCCGCTGCTGGACGGAGGTGTCGAGCAGCTCACGAGGCCGGCGCGCGGGAACGGTCACGCTCGTCGAGGCGGCCACCACGCGGCGCAGGCCCCGCACCGCGTCGAGGTCCTCCGTCGTGAGCGCGAGTTCCGTGGGGCCGGCCGCACGGGCCGGTCCGAGGCGCTGGGCCTCCTCGAGCGCGCTGTGCGCGCACCCCTCGAGCACCTCGAGCACGAGTTCATGGGTGACATGCGACATCGTCGGGCCCTCCTCACTGTGCTCCAGGCACGATTCACGCAGGTTACCGCCTGTCGCGTCCGCGGTGATCAGGGTCGGGTCGGTAGACTCCCTCCGTGTTCATCGTGAGTGTGTGTTCCCTGAAGGGCGGCGTCGGCAAGACGTCCGTGACCCTGGGCCTGGCTTCCGCGGCCCTGCACCAGGGGGTGAACGCCCTCGTCATCGATCTCGACCCCCAGGGCGACACCACGCTGGGTCTGCTGGGTGAACCGTCCTCCACGGTCGACATCGCCGAGGTGGTCTCCTCGCCGCGCACGGAGACGATCGACCGTTCGATCATCTCCACGCCGTGGGCGACCGATGCGGGCTCGCACCTGGACATCATCCCGGGCTCCAGCCGGTCCTCCGTGATGGATTCCCCCACTCCGCATCCCAAGGATGTGCGGCGCCTGCGGGACGCGCTGGACAAGCGCACCCACCAGTACGACATCGTGCTGATCGACTGCCCGCCCTCGCTGAACGGCCTGACGCAGATGGCCCTGGCCGCCTCGGATCGCGCCCTGGTGGTCGCCGAGCCCGGGTTCTTCGCCGTCACCGCCGCCGATCGTGCGCTCAAGCTCGCCGCGGAGATGCGTGAGGACGGGATCGCGCCGCGGCTGCTGCCGCTGGGACTCGTGGTCAACCGCTACCGTCCGCGGTCGGTCGAGCACCAGTACCGCCTGGCCGAACTGCGGGACCTCTTCGGCGACGCCGTGCTCGAGCCGGTCATCGAGGAACGGGTGGGGCTCCAGCAGGCACAGGGCGGCGCCGTGCCGCTGCACCGCTACGAGGGTGCCTCGGGCAGGCGACTCACCGAGGACTTCGACGCCCTGTTGAAGACCGTGCTGGATTCTCGCCAGCACTCCTGATCCGGCCCGCCCGATTGATCCCGCCCGCCCGATCCGGCGTGATGGCCGGATCCGGGTGCGACCGCATGCGAGCGCGCGACCACTCGAACAGGGTCCGTACGTCCTGTCCCGGCATGCAGAAGCGGCGAGCCCCTTCCCGGGGGCTCGCCGCTCTGTCGGAAACTGCGTTGGTCAGCCGGCCTGGCGGGATCGGCGACGCGCGGCCAGCTCGTCCTGGAGGGCGAGGGCGGCGTCGTCGGCGGGGTCCACACCGGGCAGCACGGCCAGGTCGTTCTCGACCTCGCGCCAGACGCGGCCGACGGCGATGCCGAAGACTCCCTGACCACCCTGGACAAGATCGAAGACGTCCTCCGCCGAGGTGCATTCGTAGACGGAGGCGCCATCGCTCATCAGGGTGATCTGGGCGAGGTCGTCGATGCCGCGCTCGCGCAGTGCGGTCACGGCGATGCGGATCTGCTGGAGCGAGACCCCGGTGTCCAGGAGGCGCTTGACGACCTTGAGCACGAGGATGTCGCGGAATCCGTACAGACGCTGGCTGCCGGAACCGGACGCCGCCCGCACGCCCGGCTTGACCAGGCCGGTGCGCGCCCAGTAGTCGAGCTGACGGTAGGTGATGCCGGCTGCCTTGCAGGCAGCCGGACCGCGATAGCCGAGTTCGCCTGGCGTGTCCACGACATCGTCGAACAGGACGCCCTGCGCGGGCTCGGCGGGCACGGTGGATTGCTCAGTGCGATCCTCGCCGCGAGTGGCGTTCACAGCTACCTCCGGTATCCGGCTCTCCGAGGGGAAGACGAGAGCACGCGACAACAGTAGCGCGTACTGCCCGTCGGCGAACAGCAACTCGCCGGTCGAAGATCACGGACTGGTGACGACTCTCAGCACTCTTCCGGGCGGCCCTCAGGTGTCCCGCAGCTTCGTGCGCAGCACCGCGCTGTGCAGGGAGATCATCGATTCTCCCAGGTCACGGGCGAAATCTTCGGCACCTCCGCGGGCTGCGGCATCCCCGGAGCGCGACCGCGGCCTGGCGACGGACCGGATCATGTGGGCCTCGCGCTCGGCCGAGGTGCGCAGCATGACCAGGTGGCGCGGGTGCAGGCCCTCGTCGGCGAGGTCGCGGGCGGCGGTGACGATCTCGAGCTCGGCCGCACCGTAGAACATGGCGCCCTCGGCCAGCAGGCCGTACTGCTCGAGCTCGGCCAGGAACTCTTCGTCGATCGCGGCCTGACGGATCAGCCCGCGCCGGTCCAGACGCACGGCCTGGATGGTGGAGCTGGGTCCGGGACGGGAGGCGATGGAGGTGACCTCGGAGTCGACCCCGTGCTCGAGCAGATGCTCCTTGATGACCTTCAGCGGCCAGAACCGGTCGCGCTGGGCACGCAGGACGAACAGGAGCCGGTCGACGTCCTCGCGGGTGTACTTGCGGTAACCCGCGGAGGTGCGTTCGGGGGCGATCAACCCCTCGGACTCCAGGTAGTGGAGCTTGGAGTGGGACAGGTCCGGGAACTCGTCGCGGAGGATCTCGAGCACCTGACCGATGCTCAGCCGTGCAGCCCCGGACGAGCTCGGCCTGCGCGATGCGGAGGCCGGCATCGACTCAGTCCTTCCCGAGGAAGGGGTGGTACGTCAGGCGGTACTTGCCGATCTGGACGTCCTGGCCGGGCTGAAGACGCACCTCGTCGACGCGGTCCTTGCCCACGTACGTGCCGTTGAGCGATCCCAGATCGCGGACCAGGAACCCTTCCCCGTCGCGCACGAAGGCGGCGTGCTTGCGCGAGACGGTGACATCGTCGAGGAAGATCTCGCAGTTGGGGTGGCGACCGGCGATCGTGGTCTCCGAGTCGAGCAAGAAGCGCGCGCCGAGGTTGGGGCCCTTGCGCACGATCAGCAGAGCGCTGTGCGGGGGCAGGTTCTCGATCGCGCGGCGATCCTGGGCTGAGAGTCCGGGCTCGGCGTCGTCGACCGCGTCGCTGGGCGATATCGCGCTCAGCTTCGACGTGTGGTCGAGATTCTCGTCGTTCCAGTCGGTGTTCCCGGACACCCCGCACCCCTTCCTGGCCTGCAGCGGACCCTGTTCCGTGAGCGAACAGGATACGGCCCGCCCATCTTCGCACGCCGGATCGGTCACCAGCGCCGTTCCTGCTGGGACAGGGTCAGAATTTGACGATCACTTGACCACTCGTGAGTGTTCCGGCTCGCTGAGCTCGACGGTCGCCTCGATCCGGACGTCATCCTCGGTCGCCACGGCGAGCGTTCCGCCGTCGCCGGCCACCGAGTCGGCCGCGCCGCCGGGGATCTGCAGCGCCGGCTCCATCACGGCGGGGTCGCCGATGGCACGGATCGTGTACGGGGCGGGCACGACGGTGCCGTCGACGACCAGAGCACCGTCGGCGTCGGTGGTGACCGCGGTGGAGGCGACCACGCGGACCTCGCCCACCTGGATCACCTCGGCGCCGGCGTTGCGCAGCTCCTGGATCACACCGAGCAGGGTCGAGGACCGCACGCCGCCGTCGGGATCCGCGATGGAGACGACGATCCCGCGGCCGTGGGCGGGAGCGGTGCCGGCGAGGATCTCGAGATCGTCCAGTCGATCCTCGGCGGCCTCCTGCGCGGCCGCGTCGTCGTCCTGTCCCGAGCGCAGGGTCTCCAGCGTGCTCTCGAGCTCGGCGTTCTCCGCCTCGAGCCCGGCGACGTGTCGCCCGGATTCATCCAGCAGCCGCACCAGCTCCTGCTGGGAGGCGCCCTCCAGGGAATCGTCGCTCTGGCGCACCTGGGCGGCGATGGACAGGCCCAGCAGCACGCAGAGCAGCCCGACGATCCCTTGTGACCAGGTGGCGCGGGGACGCAGCTTGCCGCGGAGCCGCCGCCAGATCAGCTTCTGCTGCTCCGGGCTCTCGGGGATGCGCGTGCCGTCGCTCATGAGCGGAAGAGCAGGCGCCTGATCGCCGCGGCGTTGGAGAAGATGCGGATGCCGAGCACCACGATCACCGCCGTCGACAGCTGAGCGCCCACGCCCAGCTGGTCCCCGAGGAACACGAGGAAGGCCGCGATCAGCACGTTGAACAGGAACGAGGTGATGAAGACGTGGGCGTCGAAGAGCCCGTCGAGGCTGGCGCGCAGCCCGCCCGCGAGGGTGTCGAGCGCGGCCACCACCGCGATCGGCAGGTAAGCCTGGAGGGCGGCGGGCACGTCGGGCTGGACGACGACGCCCAGCACGATGCCCAGGGCGAGGCCGATGATGGCGATCATTCGGAGTCCTTCCGGGACCCGCTGTCGTCAGCGGGGTCGGGGGCGGTATCGGCAGATGAATCGGCAGAGTCCGACGCAGCGCCGCCGTCGGGCCCGTCGCGCTCGGACTCGATCACGTCGGCTTCCCGCAGCGAGCCCACGGAGCGAGCGGGCACGGTGAGCTCGTCGCTGCTCTCCCAGGAGTAACGCACGCCGAAGCGAGTGGAGACCTCGGTGAGGTACTCCCCCGTCTCACCGTCCTCGACCCCGGATCGCAGCGCCTCGGGGTCCCCGAGAGCGGTGATGACGTAGGGCGGCGACAAGGGACGGAAGTCGACGAGCACGGCGGATCCGGCCGTGCGGATCGCGCTGGTGGTGCTGAGCCGGTGCCCGTTGATGGCTACCGCTTCGGCGCCCGCCGCCCACAGTCCGTTGACCGCGATCTGCAGATCCCCGTCCGTGACCCGGTTGACGGTGCCGCTCTCGACCCCGGGACTGGCCGGCAGCGGGGCCGAGTCCTCGAGAGTCAGCGTCACCCCGGGGCCCGCCATGGCCACCCCGGCGCTGGCGATCTCGTAGGAGGCCAGTCGCTGCGAGGCGCCTGAATCGGCGCTGTCCAGGACCTCCCCCTGCGCGGCGGCCACGTCGCTCTCCAGCGTCTCCTGGCGGGCCTCGAGCTCGTCGGCCTCGGTGCGGGTCTCGCGCACCTCCGCCTCGAGCAGGGTGCGGGGGCTGTCATCGGCTGCTGCGTCCCGGCGCAGGTCGGTGACCGCGACAGCGACGGCGAAGCCGAGCAGGAGGGCCAGCAGCAGGGTGATGGTGCGGGTGGCCCGGTTGTCCGGCGGGGCATCCTCCGTGTGCGTCCCGCCGTGGATCCGCAGCTCGTCGACGTCATAGGGGTTCGCGGTCAGGGCGCGCAGCAGCGACGCCGGCGAGTACGGCGTCTCGCCGTGAGGGGTCGACCGTGGGGTCGACCCCGGAGTCGACCGCTTCGGGGCACGCATATCAGCAGACTACTGGTGCTGACGGGGCCGGGAGCTCAGACCCGCGGGACCTCGAGATCATCCGCGGGGAGGTCTGCGAAGTCGGTGCGGCCGGGATCGGGTCTGCCCGGTGCGCGGGCGAGGACGAGGAACCGGCTGGAGGTCGCGGGGAGAGGCCCATCCTGCATTCGCGCGTGCAGCTCCTCGAGCTCCACGCGGTGACGGTCGACGTCGAGATCCCCCGGTTCGTGCCATGGCAGGCGGCGGAGGCAGCCCAGCAAGCTCGCCATGTCGTCGAACTCGTACGTGCCGTGGAACGAGTCGGCGCGCTCGATCGTGAGGCCGGCGCGGCAGAGAGCATGCTCCATGGTCGCGAGGGTGATGTCGGGCAGCGGCGGATCGATGCCGAGGACCTCGAGGACCTCGCGGAGATCGTCTCCGCCGACCTGCTCGGTGAGCAGGACTCCGTCCGGGGCGAGGACCCTCGCGACGTCCACCGGGTCGAACGCTTGGTGGCGGCTCAGGACGAGGCCGACACTGTCGTCCTCGGCGGGAAGGCGCGACCCTGGGCTGCCGGCGTCATGCTCGAGGACGTCGATGCCCAGAGGGTCCAGCCGGGCGCGCGCGACGGGAAGGCTGGACGGCCTGCCCTCGGTGGCGACCGTGTTCTCCGGCAGGACGTCGGCCAGTGCGGCCAGCACTTCCCCGTTGCCCGTGCCGAGGTCCAGCACTGCGTCGGACATGCAGGCGAGGTTGGCGACCAGTTTCCGCCATCGCCACGGCGGCGTCTGCTCGCGGAACCCGGGCAAGGTGGTGACGTCCCATCCGGCGGGCTGCTCGCGCAGAGCATCGTGCCAGCGTTGAGTCTCGGCTGTGTCCACCATCGGGCACGTCCTTCCGTGTGCGGAGACCTCTTGCCCCACTGTCGCACGCAAAGCGACGAAGACCGCTCCGGGAGCCGTTGTCGCCCCGCCCATCTGGTCGGTCGCCGACCTCGGACCCGGTCGGCCGGCCCGCCGCGCCGCCGGTTCGCACCGGAGGAGGCCCGACGGGCGCCGCACCCCGCACCTGCAGGTCCCCACGGGCACGGCGGACACCGCGCCGGCGAGGTGCCGCAGGTCACGCCGCTCTCGATTCGCTCTGGGGTCCGGTTCGGGGGTACTATCGTCGTCGGTCCTCCGGCAACGGAGGGTCTCGGGCTGTGGCGCAGTTTGGTAGCGCACATCACTGGGGGTGATGGGGTCGCAGGTTCAAATCCTGTCAGCCCGACCGAGATTCGCGCAGGCCACAGGCACCTTCCAGATCATGGAGGGTGCCTGTTGCTCTTCACGGGCTACGGGCCCGCCCACGGCGAGATGTTCACCGGCGACACTCCGCGCCGCCGGCACGGAGCTCCATGGCCGCCACGGTCTCACCTGCGGTCCACGGCCCATACAGTGACGGCCACGCTCACGATGGTCCAGCACGTCGAGGATCTGGGGATGATGGGGTCACACAGAGCTGGGACGGGCGTAGAACGAACGCAGGCGACGGAGAGAGGCCCCACAATGATCGATCGCAAGGAGCTGGCGATCTTTCTTCGGCGGCGGCGCGAAGCCCTGCAGCCCGAAGACGTCGGACTCACTCGGGGACAGCGGCGGCGCACGCAGGGCCTTCGTCGCGAGGAGGTGGCGACGCTCTGCCACATATCGACCGACTACTACGCCCGTCTCGAGCGCGGCACAGGGCCCCAGCCCTCGGAGCAGATGATCGCCTCGGTCGCGCAGGGGCTTCATCTCTCCCTGGACGAGCGCGATCACATCTTCCGACTGGCGGGGCGCATGCCGCCGGCCCGGGGACCGGCGAGCGAACATATCGGTCCCGGCCTCCTGCGTATCCTCGACCGGCTGCAGGACACGCCCGCCGAGATCGTCACCGAGCTCGGCGAGACCCTCCGGCAGACTCCCATGGGGCGCGCGCTCCTGGGCGATGCCGGTCGCTTCACGGGGCCGGAGCGAAGCCTCGGCTACCGCTGGTTCACCGACACTGCGGCGCGGGAGTGCTACCCCATCGACGAACAGGATCATCTGTCCCGGCTGTACGCCTCAGGCCTGCGCGAGCTCGTCACGCTGCGCGGGCCCGACTCGAAGGCCGCGCAGCTCTCGACCCTCCTGTACGCGCGCAACGACGAGTTCCGGGCACTGTGGGACCAGCGCGAGATCGGTATCCGTCCGCCGGAGGTCAAACGCTTCCAGCATCCGGCAGTGGGCGCGCTCGAGCTGCACTGCCAGACCCTCTTGGACCCCGAGCAATCGCACCGCCTGCTCGTGTACACCGCAGTGCCCGGCACGGACAGCCACGAGAAGCTCGAGCTCCTCTCGATGATCAGCGCGCGAGAGATGGCGTAGCGCGTCCCGGTGCGTCCCACTGACCCGGTATCAGTGGATCACCGAGTCCTGGATCCGCTCGCGCCCGAGGTGAAACATGGAGTCACGCCCGACCAGCGGCGGACGAGAGTCACCGGACGAAGGATCTCCATGGCAAACACCCCCGACCTCCACGACGTACGCGGGAAGCTCGCGGTCGTCACCGGCGCCAGCGACGGCATCGGTCTCCACCTCGCTTCCCGCCTGGCCGCGGCCGGCGCCGACGTGGTGATGCCGGTGCGCACCCCTGCTAAAGGTGACGCGGCCGCCGATCGCATCCGCCGGGACACGGGCGCCGAGAACGTCACCACCCGCCCGCTGGACCTCTCCTCCCTGGACTCCATCGCCGCTCTGGCACAGCAGCTGACCGGCGAGGGGCGCCCGATCGCGATCCTCGTCAACAACGCCGGCGTCATGACCCCGCCGACCCGGCAGGTCACCCAGGATGGTTTCGAACTGCAGCTGGGCACGAACCACCTCGGTCACTTCGCCCTCACCCTGGGGTTGCTGCCGTTGCTGAAGGAGGGCCGCGCACGCGTCACGCACCAGACCAGCATCGCAGCGCGCAGCGGCGAGATCCTCTGGGACGACCTGAATTCCGAGCGGGGCTACGACCCGATGACGGCGTACACCTCCTCCAAGATCGCGGTGGCGCTGTTCGCCCGTCAGCTCGATGCGCGCAGCCGTCAGGAGAACTGGGGACTGAGCAGCAACCTCTCCCATCCCGGGGTCTCGCCGACGAATCTGCTGGGCGCCCAGCCCGGGCTGGGCCGCGAGCGCGCCACGGGCAGCCGTCGCGTGATCCACGTGCTCTCGCACCTCGGCATCGCCGGGACGCCCCAGTCCGCGGCGCTTCCCGCACTGCTCGCCGCGGCCGGTGCCTCGTCGAAGGGCGACGAGTTCTACGGGCCGAGACGCACCATCGCCGGCGCCCCTGCCCGGGTGCCGTTCTGGAAGCCCTTCGCCAGCATGGAATCTGCCGCGCGACTCTGGGAGGTCTCCGAGCAGCTCGTCGGTCCGCGGTTCTCCGCCTGATCCCGCATCCCGGCCCGATCCCGCGCGACCGCCCGCGCACGGCACGCGAGCAGAGGCCGCCGACCAGCGCGAACGCTCATCGGCGACCGTCGGTGCCACCGCACGCCGTGCGCGTCACCGTCCGCTCGGCGGCCGGCCTTCAGGACGCGACCGGCCCCACCCACACCTGCTGGGCGTTGACGAACTCCCGGATCCCGTGCGGGCCCAGTTCGCGGCCGTACCCGGAGCGCTTGATCCCGCCGGAGGGCAGGCGCGGGTCGGTCTTGACGATGCCGTTGACGGAGACCTGGCCGGCCTCGATCCGCCGCGCCATCTCCTCGCCCCGCTCGCTCGTGGTCCACACGCTCGCACCCAGCCCGTAGGCCGTGTCGTTGGCCAGCGCCAGGGCGTGCTCGGCGTCGTCGGCGGCGATCACCGCGGCGACAGGCCCGAAGGTCTCCTCGGCGCAGGCGGCCATGCCCGGCTCGACGCCGGTCATGAGGGTGACGGGGTAGAAGAACCCCTCCCCCTCCGGCATGTGCCCGCCCAGGACGCACGTGGCCCCCGCCGTGACCGTGGAGGTGACCTGGCGGTGGAGGTTCTCGCGCAGGTCGCCCCGCGCGATCGGACCGACCTGTGTCGTCTCCTCGCGCGGATCGCCCACCACCAGGTTGCGCAGCCGCTCGGTCAGCAGCTCCACGAACTCATCGTGCACGGACCGCTCGACGATCACGCGCTTGGCGGCGATGCAGGACTGGCCGGCGTTGATGATCCGCGAGAGAGCGGCGACATCGGCCGCCTTCTCCAGGTCCGCGTCAGCCAGGACGATGAAGGGATCCGATCCTCCCAGCTCGAGCACGGCGGGCTTGATCTCCGAGGCGGCCGTCGCCGCCACGGCCGAGCCCGCCCGGTCGGATCCGGTGAAGGAGACCGCCCGGATCCGGGGATCGCGGATCATCGCCTCCACATCCGGGGTGGCCGCCTGGACCGCCTGGAAGACGCCCTCCGGCGCACCCGCCGCCCGGAACGCCTCCTCGATCGCCGCTGCGCATCCCGGCACGTGGGGGTCATGCTTCATCACGGCCGTGTTGCCCGCCATCAGCGCCGGGGAGCAGAAGCGGAACGCGAGCCAGAACGGCGCATTCCACGGCAGCACCCCGAGCACCGGCCCGAGCGGCAGATACTGCACGTATGACGAGGTCGCATCCGAGGCGATGTGCTCCGTGGCGAGATACGACTCGGCGTGGGCGGCGTAGTGCTCCGCGGCCCAGGCGGCCTTGGCCACCTCGCCGCGCGCCTCCGTGATGGGCTTGCCCATCTCCTCGGTCATCAGCGGAGCGAGTTGTTCGGTGTTCTCCCGCAGATACGTGGCGACCGCCGTGAGCACCTCGGCACGGCGGGCGAAGCTCGTCGAGCGCCACAGCTCGAAGGCGGTCTGGGACCGTTCGATCGCGGCGGTGAGCTCCTCGGGGCTCGCAGCGGGTACCTCGCGGACCACCTTCTCTGTGGTCGGGTCGACGACTGTCAGCACGGTCATGGCGCTGCTCCCTTCTCCCGTCACCGGGGTTCAGCTCGCACGGGCGTTCAGGTCGGGCACCGGGGCCGGCAGCTCCTCGCCGGGGACGGCGAAGTCCTCCGGCAGGGTGAACAGCGACTCGCAGCCGTCCTCGGTGACATGGAGGGTGTCGGAGATGCCGACGGTCTTGTCACCGTCCACTCCCCACATCCAGGGGATCACGTGGAAGGTCATCCCCGGCTCCAGCAGGGTGTCGTCCCCGGCCATCAGCGAGAGGATGTAGCCCTCGTCCCAGCTCGGCGGGAACGCGATACCGATGGAGTACCCGGCGCGGGTGACCAGACGGGCGCCGACCTCGTTGGCCTCGATGATGCTGCGCACGATGTGGTCGGTCTCCGAGACGGTCATGCCCGGCCGCATACGGCTGCGCAGCTCGGCCAGCGCCAGCTTCATCGTCTCCTGGGCGTGCCGCATCGACGGGGTCAGTCCACCGGTGACGACGGTACGCATCAGCGCCGCGTGGTAGCGACGGAAGCAGCCGCCGACCTCGAGGAACACGTGCTCGCCCGGCTGGATCGTCCGCCCCTCCCAGGTGGAGTGGCCGATCATCGAGCGCGGACCCGAGGCGACGTAGGGCATGACGGCGGGGAACTCCCCACCGGCCCGGAACATCGCCGCCGAGATGGCGGCGGCGACGTCGTTCTCCGTGGCCCCGGGCACGGCGGCCTCGATCCCGGCGGCCATACCGGCCTCACCGGCGCGGGCGGCCCGGCGCATCACCTCGATCTCGACGTCGGACTTGCGCAGCCTCCCCTCCTCGACGATCCCGAAGCAGTCGACCAGCCCCTCACCGTAGGCGTCGTGGAGACGGTCCTGCTGGTAGGCGGGGAAGTAGTAGCTGTTGCGCTCGAAGCCCAGCCGGGCCTCCCCCAGCCCCCGGTCCTCGAGGACCTGGACCAGGGTGCGGATGGCGTCGCCGGTGTCCGGATAGGGGTTGGTGCGCTCCACCCAGGTGCGGTGGATGACGTTGGACTCCTCCATGGCGCGGGTGATCATCACCGGCTCGTCGTGCAGGGGCACGACCAGGGCCTGGAAGAACGAGTAGCCGGTGGTCTGGTAGTCGGTGAGGTACATGAGGTTCTCGGGATCCGAGATCACCACGGCATCCAGCCGGCGCTCGACCATGCGTTCGCGCAGCTCCCGCACGCGACGCTCGTACTCCTCGGGCGGGAAGGTCATGTCCTCGCGGCGGCGCATCACTTCACCTCCAGGGCGGTCTCGATGGCCTGCTCGAGCCGGTCCAGACCGGCGGTGAGGTCGTCCTCGGGGATCGTCAGCGGCGGGATCAGCTTGATGACGCGGCCGCCGCTGCCGCAGGGCCCGATCAGCAGTCCGGCCTCGAAGGCCTCCTGCTGGACGAGCTTGGCGAAGGCGCCGTCGCCGGTGTCCAGGGCCTGCATCATGCCGCGCCCGCGCACCTCCCAGCTCTGCCCGGCGTGGGCCTCGGCGATCCGCTGGAGGCGTTCACGCATGACCTCGCCCTTGTCCCGGACCTCGGCGAGGAAGGTGTCATCGGTGAAGTAGTCCAGGGCGACGGTGCCGGCGACGAAGGACAGTCCCTGCCCGCGGAACGTGCCGGTGTGGGCACCGGGGGACCACTTGTCGTCGATCTCGGGCTTGTTGAGGTTCATGGCGATCGGGGTGCCGAAGCCGCCGAGTCCCTTGGCCAGGGTGATGATGTCCGGGTCCAGGCCCATCCCATCGAAGGAGAAGTAGCTCCCGGTGCGCCCGATGCCGGCCTGGATGTCGTCGATGATGAACAGCGCACCCATCTCGTGGGCGACGTCCTGGATCTGGCGGAGCCACTCGGCGGTGGCCACATTGACGCCGCCCTCGGCCTGGACGGCCTCGACCAGGAACGCCGCCGGCGGGGTCAGCCCGCTGGAGGGGTCGGCCACCGCCTCGGCGTACTCGGCGACCGCCGTGGTGCCACCCGGGGCGGTCTCGAAGGGCAGTCGCACGATGTTCTCCAGCGGCACGCCGGCCCACTTGCGGAAGGCGTCGTTCGCGGTCGCGGCGAGTGAGCCCAGCGTCATGCCGTGGAAGCCGTGGCTGAAGGCGACGACCTCGCGGCGTCCGGTGGCCAGTCGCGCGAGCTTCAGAGCGGCTTCGACCGCGTTGGAGCCGGTGGGGCCCATGAACTGCATCCGGTGGTTCATGCCCCGGGGGGCCAGGACCACGTCGTGGAACCGGGAGACGAAATCGCGCTTGGTGGTGGTGTAGGTGTCCAGGCTGTGGCTGACGCCGTCGGCCTGGAGGAAAGCGATCATCGCGTCCTTCATCCTCGGGTTGTTGTGCCCGAAGTTCAGAACCCCCGCCCCGGCGAAGAAGTCGATGTAGGACTTCCCCTGCTCGTCGACCTGACGGGCATTGGAGGCCGAGCTGAACACCGTGGGGTAATTGCGGCTGTAGCCGCGAATCGTGGACTCATGCTGTTCGAAGATGCTGGTGTCCATGGGAGACCTCTCATCGTGGTGCGAGGCGATCCCGATCTCCGTACCGGACCCCGGCAGCGAAGATCGCCCCTTGTGGCAGGTGCGGTCCGGTGTGATGACCCTCACTCCCCGAGGAACCCCCCGTCAAGTACCCCACGCCCACGAGTTCTTCTCGAGATCTTCCGTCCCAGGTCGCGAGCCCGCGCGGAATCGGCGGGTCAGTCTTCCCGCGTGGTCAGCGGCGCATTCCAGCACACCGCGTCCGCTCGCAGGGCGTCCCGCAGCCGCACCGCGTGCGGATTGGAATCCGCCCCGGGCCGCTGCACCAGGAACAGGGTGTTCAGCGGGCCGTCGCACGGGTCGTCGAGCTGGATCAGCCGGCCCGCAGCGAGGTGCTCGGCGGCCAGCGACCGGGGCACCACGCTGTACCCGGCCCCGCGTGCGACGGCGGCCACGACGTCGTGGAGGTTGGGCACCGTCAGCGCGGGACCGATCGGGGGATGCTGGGTCCCGAACACCGTGCGCCAATAGCGGCGCACGATCGGCATGTCGTCGGCGTAGCTGATCAGCGGGACCTCCCGCAGCGCGTGGCACAGCACCTGCCCGGACTGCCCGGCACCGACGTGCTGCGCCCAGGACGGTGAAGCCACCAGCACGTACTCCTCGTCGGCCAGCGGGAATGATTCCAGAGCCCGGCCGCGCGGTCGCCGGGTGGTGACGATGAGGTCGTGCTGCCCCTCTCGCAGCTCCTCGAGCAGGGTGTCGCTCACGCCCTGGCTCAGACGCACGTGGACCCCGTCGGCCACCAGCGGGGCGATCGCCGGGACCAACCGGGTGCACACGAGCTCGGAGGGCCCCGCGAGGTGCACCGGGGCCGGGCGCCCCGCGGCGCAGGCCCCGTCGTCCACGCCGGCCAGGGAGTCCAACGGCTCGCTGATGCGGGCGGCGAGTCCTCGCGCATAGGCGGTCGGCTCGACGCCGCGGGGCCGGCGCTCGAACAGCCGGCGACCGGTGTGCTTCTCCAGGGCGCGGATCTGGGTGGTCACCGTGGGCTGCGAGAGTCCGAGCGCCGGGGCGGCGGCGGTGAACGTCCCGGCCCGGAAGACGGCGAGGAAGGTGCGCAGGAGATTGAGATCCGCGGTGCCCGCTCCGGGGCGGTGCGGGTGAGGAGCCGCCGGCGACTCGGCGGTCCGAGGTGCCGGTGTGGGATGCCGTGTATCCGTCATCCCCCGATCCTAGGCACGCATCCCATAGTGATCCCTATACCAGTCATAGGGTTCACGATTGGAGCATCGATCGCTGCGGTCGTACATTCGTGGCATCGGTGCTGACACGGCGGTCCCCTGCGACTCGTCCGGTCAACACCGTTCGTCTCAGATGAGGAGTTCTCCACCATGACCCACGCTCTGTTCGACCCGATCACTCTGCGCTCCCTCGAGGTCCGCAACCGCATCTGGGTCCCCCCGATGTGCCAGTACTCCGTCCATGAGCAGGACGGGAAGGCGACCGACTGGCATCTCATGCACTACGGGTCGTTCGCGCGCGGCGGAGTCGGCGCGATCATCGTCGAGGCCACCGGCGTGGTTCCCGAGGGGCGCATCGCCCCGCAGGACCTGGGCCTGTGGAACGACGAGCAGCGCGACGCGCTCGCCCGCATCGTCGATCTGGTCCACGACCAAGGTGCGGCGATCGGCATCCAGCTCGCCCACGCGGGCCGGAAGGCCTCCACCCACCCCGAGTGGGGCACCGACGGCTCCGGGAGCCTCACCGAGGACGAGGGCGGCTGGGAGACCGTCGGCCCCTCCGCCGAGCCGTTCCCGGGCCTGAAGGCTCCGCGGGCCCTCGACGCCGCCGGGATCGACGAGACCGTCGAGGCCTTCGTCGCCTCCTCCCGCCGTGCCGTCCAGGCGGGCTTCGACCTGGTCGAGCTCCACGGCGCCCACGGGTACCTGCTGCACGAGTTCCTCTCGCCGCTGAGCAACCTGCGCACCGACGAGTACGGCGGGTCGCTCGAGAACCGGGCCCGCCTGCTGCTGCGCGTGGTCGACGCGGTGCGCGAGGAGATCGGCGAGCAGATGCCGATGCTGGTGCGGCTCTCGGCGACCGATTGGGTCGAGGGCGGCCTCACCGCCGACGAGGTCGGCCAGGTCGGCGCCTGGCTGAAGCAGCACGGCGCGGACATGCTCGACATCTCCAGCGGCGGCAACTACGTCCCCGTCCAGATTCCCGTCGGCCCCGGCTACCAGGTGCCGCTGGCCACCGCCGTGCGCGCCGCCAGCGGCCTGCCCACGGCGGCCGTCGGCATGATCGACGAGCCGTTCCAGGCCGAGCAGATCGTCGCCACCGACCTCGCGGACGTCGTGCTGCTGGGCCGGGAGATGCTGCGCGACCAGAACTTCGCGCTGCGAGCGGCACGGGCCCTGCGCCACGAGGGTGCCTACATCCCGCCGCAGTACGGCCGCGCCCACCGCTGAGGGCCCGCCGAGGCCGAGCGCGGACGCATGTCCCCGGCAGCGGGGCAGCACCGGATGATCCGTCCGGATGCTGCCCCGCTCGTCATGTCGATCCCCCTGCCGGCTCTCGTGGTGAGGGCTGTGCACCCTCGTCCCAGTGCGCACCGTCGAGGGAGATCTCGGCAGTCATGTCCGCGAGGAACGCCGTGACCACCGCGCGCTGAGCGGGCGTCAGGCGACGCGCGGCGTGGACTCGGCGTGCCTGCTGCGCTCCCACAGTCCGGATGGCCGCGGCCCGCGTGGCTGCTTCGAGCCGGATCACCAGCGCCCGACGATCCGCTGGATGCCGCTGACGACGCACGTGCCCGCCGCGCTGGAGGCGATCGAGCAGCTTGGTCGTCGAGGCGGTGGAGATCCCCAGCGACTCCGCGATGGCACCCGGGGTGGCGGGGACACCACGGTTCTCGCAGACGATGAGGAAGTGCAGCGCCCGCATGTCGGTCTCGTTGAGGTTCATGTACCGCCGGGAGGCCTCGGACAGCTCCTTCTCCGCCGCTCGCAGGCGCCCGAGCGCGGACATCAGGGCATCGATCTGCTCGATGTCCTGCTCGCTCATCCCCGTGCGGTCAACCAGATCCTGATCGGGATCGCTCCCGGAGAGGCTGTACACGTCGGCCGCCGACGGATACCCGCCCTCGATGCTCTCCCCCGGGCTCGCCATGCAGGCATGCTACTCGTGCCGCCTCACCCCTGCCCCCCGGCGCACGACTAGCTAGCTAGGCTAGCTACTCGTGCGATACTAGCCGTGGCGCACCGGCCGCGCCCCGAGCGGAAGGGACGTGAGCTGCGATGATGACCCAAGGGACAGATCGCTCCTCTCCGGAGGATCCGAGCCCCTCGCCGGCGGACACGCGTCACACCCACCGTCGGGCGCAGTCACGCACGGGGTATCTGCTGCGACTGCTGCTGCCATCGGTCCTGATCCTCCTCTGGCTGATCGCAGCCGGGATCGGTGGCCCCTACTTCGGTCGCGTCGACGAGGTCTCCTCCAACGACCGCACCGCGTACCTCCCGGAGTCCGCCGAGGCCACCCGCGTCCAGCAGCTCTCCGGCGACTTCACCGGCACCGATGCGATCCCCGCCCTGATCGTCATCACCTCCCCTGCCGAGCTCACCCCCGGGCAGCTCGAGACGATCAGGACGGCCACATCGTCTCTCGCCGATGTCGACGGCGTGCGCGGGGACATCTCACCACCGATCCCGTCCGAGGACGGTCTGGCCGTGCAGATCTTCGTCCCGATCGACGCGGAGGCCGATCTCGCGTCCGTGGTCCAGCGCCTGGACGGCCGGCTCGCGGAAGACCTCCCCCCGGGCGTCACCTCCCACGTGACCGGGCCGGCCGGGTTCTCCGCCGACCTCTCCGGAGCCTTCGCCGGAATCGACGGACTCCTGCTCGGGGTCGCACTGCTGGCCGTCCTGGTCATCCTGGTGGTGGTCTACCGCTCCCTGCTGCTTCCGGTGATCGTCCTGGCCACGAGCATGTTCGCGCTGTGCAGCGCGCTGCTGACGGTGTGGTGGCTGGCCAAGGCGGGGCTGCTGCTGCTGAGCGGCCAGACCCAGGGCATCCTGTTCATCCTGGTGATCGGCGCGGCCACCGACTACTCGCTGCTCTACGTCGCCCGCTTCCGTGATGAGTTGCGCCGCCGGCGCCGCGCCGGGCCTGCCACCGCCGCCGCGCTGCGCGGAACCCTCGAACCGATCCTCGCCTCCGGGGGCACCGTGATCGCCGGCCTGTTGTGCCTGCTGCTGTCGGACCTGAAGTCCAACAGCGCGCTGGGGCCCGTAGCAGCAATCGGCATCGCCTTCGCGATGCTCGCCGCCCTGACGTTCCTGCCGGCCGTGCTCTCCCTCACCGGGCGGGTCGCGTTCTGGCCTCGACGCCCCCGCTACGCCCCCGAGGCCCAGGCCGATGCCGGTGCCGACGCCGATGCCGATGCCGAACACCTCGCCACCGACAGCGGCGCCTGGGGCCGCCTCGCCCGAGCCGTGGCCCGTCGGCCCCGCCCGATCTGGATCCTCACCACCCTGGTCCTCGTGGCCGGCTGCGCCGGGGCGCTCCAGCTGGAGGCCGACGGCGTCCCCCAGTCCGACCTCATCCTCGGACCCTCACCCGCGCGGGACGGGCAGGAGGAGCTCGCGGAGCACTTCCCGGCCGGCCAGGGCAGCCCCGTCCAGGTGCTCGCCGAGGAGGACCAGCTGCAGGACGCCGCCGACGTGCTGCTGGGAACCGCCGGGATCGACAGCGTGACGGTGACCGCCGACGGTGTTCCGAGCGGGAGTGCTCCCGTCACCGCCGACGGCGTTCGGGGCCAGGGTGCCGCGGACGGATCGGCGCCCGAGCCGACCGTGGTCGACTCCCGGGTGCTGCTGCAGGCCACTCTCAACGACGCCCCCGATTCGGCGGCGGCCGAGCGCACGGTCCGCGAGGTGCGGGAGAGCTTCGCCGAGGCGGGCGTGGACGCCGTGACCGGTGGCGTCACCGCGACGGCGATCGATACCGACGACGCCTCGGCGCGCGACCGGGCGCTCATCATCCCGGTGGTGCTGGTCGTGATCCTCGCGATCCTGATGCTCCTGCTGCGCTCCGTGCTCGCGCCCGTGCTGCTGGTGGCCACGACCGTGCTCTCCTTCGGCACCGCCCTGGGGGTCTCCGCACTGGTGTTCACCCATGTCCTCGAGTTCCCGGGGGCGGACCCGGCGGTGCCGCTGTTCGGGTTCGTGTTCCTGGTCGCGCTCGGCATCGACTACAACATCTTCCTCATGACCCGGGTCCGCGAGGAGACACTCCGGCACGGCACAGCGCGCGGGGTGGTGCGAGGCCTGGCTGTGACCGGCGGTGTCATCACCTCGGCGGGACTCGTGCTGGCCGCGACCTTCGCCGCGCTCGGCGTGATCCCCATCCTCTTCCTCGCCCAGATCGCCATCATCGTGGCGCTCGGCGTGCTGCTGGACACCTTCGTCGTGCGCAGCCTCCTGGTGCCCGCCCTCGCACTCGACATCGGCCGGACCATATGGTGGCCCGCTCGCCTCTCCTAGACTCGTCCCATGAGCAGTCCGATCCCCGCCCACCACACCGTCCCCACGCGCGAGTACGTCCTGACCTTCGTGTGCGAGGACCGCCCTGGCATCGTGCACGCCGTCACCGGAGCGATCGTCGAGGTCCGCGGGAACATCACCGAGAGCCGCCAGTTCGAGAGCGGTGCCACCCGGCGCTTCTACATGCGCCTCCAGATCGCCACCAACGCCTCGGCCGACGAGATCCGGGCCGCCATGGCGCCGGTGGCGGACCGCTTCGGCATCGAGTACAGCATCGACTCGGTGGGACGGCCCGTGCGCACCCTGATCCTCGGATCCACGGCCAAGCACTGCCTGAACGACCTGCTGTTCCAGATCGATGCCGGGCACCTCCCGATCGAGCCGAAGCTGGTGCTGGCCAACCACGCCACGCTCGAACCGCTCTCGCAGTTCTACGAGGTCCCGTTCGAGCATCTGCCCACCAAGGACGCCGCGGAGAAGACGGCGTTCGAGGATCGCGTGCGCGAGGTCGTCGCCGAGCACGACATCGAACTGGTGGTCCTGGCCCGCTACATGCAGATCCTCTCCCCCGAGCTGTGCGCCGAGCTCTCCGGGCGCTGCATCAACATCCACCACTCGTTCCTGCCCGGTTTCAAGGGCGCCAATCCGTACCGCCAGGCGTACGCGCGCGGGGTGAAGCAGATCGGGGCGACCGCGCACTTCGTCACCAGCGACCTCGATGAGGGCCCCATCATCGAGCAGGACGTGATCCGGGTCGATCACACCCGTTCCCCGCAGGAGCTGATGGCGATCGGGCAGGACGCCGAGGTGCGCACCCTGCGCCAGGCCGTCACCTGGTTCGCCCAGTCACGGGTGCTGCTGGACGGGAACCGGACCGTCATCTTCCGCTGACCGCCTCCAGGCGGGCCGCGGCGTCGGGATCGGGGCCCTTGCCCCGCACCGCTCAGAAGACCGGTCTGCCGCCGGTCACCCCGATCACGGTGCCCGAGACGTAGCTCGCGTCGGCCGGGCTCGCCAGGAACACGAACGCGCCGGCGCACTCGGCGGGCTGCCCGGCGCGGCCCAGCGGGGTGTTGCCGCCGAAGGCGACGTAGTCGTCCGGGACGCGGGTGGCAACGTTCAGCGGCGTCCAGATCGGCCCCGGCGCGACCGCGTTGACCCGGATCCCCTTCGAGCCCAGGTCGGAGGCGAGGTTGACCGTGAGGTTGTTGATCGCGGACTTCGTGGCCGCATAGTCCATCAGCGGCACCGAGGGATCGTAGGACTGGATCGAGGAGCAGTTGATCACGCTCGAGCCCGGCTGCAGATGCTGGGCGGCCTCCTGGGTGATCCAGAACAGCGCCTCGAGGTTGGTGGTCAGCGTGCGATGCAGCCGCTCGGAGTCGATCCCGGCGAGACCCTTGGGCTCGGCCCTGCCCCACTGGAAGGCGGCATTGTTCACGAGCACGTCCAGATGCCCGAACTCCTCGACGGTGCTCGTGACCAGGGACCTGGCGGTCTGCTCGTCCCGGATGTCCCCGGGCAGCAGCAGGGCTCGCCGGCCGGCCTCCTCGATCCAGCGCCGGGTCTCCTCGGCGTCCTCCTGCTCCTCGGGCAGGTAGTTGATCGCCACGTCCGCGCCCTCCCGGGCGTAGGCGATCGCCACGGCGCGGCCGATGCCGGAGTCGCCGCCGGTGATGAGGGCCGACATCCCCTGCAGGCGGCCGTGGCCGACGTAGGTGCTCTCGCCGTGGTCCGGGACGGGCTGCATCGGGGAGGTCAGCCCCGGGGGCTGCTGGTCCTGTGCGGGGAACGACGGCTCGCCACCGCGGGTGGAGAGGTCGTGGGCGCGCCGGGCGACCTCCGGCACCAGCGGCTGAGTGTGCGCGGACTGCTCGGACGAGGACTGGGACATGCCGTCTCCTTCTTCCATGGTGCGGTCCATGTACCGTAGCGCTGCCGCCTGTGCAGGTCACGGCGCGGAACGAGTGGTCGAGCGTCAGACCAGTCCGTGCTCCCATGCGGTGCGCACCGCGGAGGCCCGGTCACCCACGCCGAGCTTCTCGTACACGTGCATGAGGTGGGTCTTCACGGTCGCTTCGCCGATGCCGAGGCGGGAGGCGACGGCCCGGTTGGTGCAGCCGTCGGCCACCAGTCTCAGCACCTCGGCCTCGCGGGCGCTGAGACTGATCTGCTGGCTGCGCGCTCCGGTCAGGGCGGCGAGCGCCGCCGGGGCCAGCACGGGACGGCCCTCGGCGAGGTCATGGACGGCACGGATCACCTCCTCGCGGTGGGCGTCCTTGAGCAGATATCCGTCGGCGCCGGCCTCGAGCGCGCTGCGGATGTCACGATCGGTGTCGTAGGTGGTCAGCACGAGCACCCTGGGCTGGGGGCCTTCACACTCGCGCAATGCTCGGATCGCCTCCGCGCCGGGCATGCCAGGCATCCGCAGGTCCATGAGCACCACGTCCGTGCCGCTCGCGGCGATCTCCCGCAGCGCCTCCCCGCCGTCGGAGGCGGTGGCGACCACCTCGATGCGCTCGTCCGCACCGAGCATGGCCGCCAGGCCGTCGCGCACCACCGGATGGTCGTCGGCGACGATCACCCGCACCGGGGCCCCGGACGGCACGGCGCTCATCGGGGCACCCGGGCGGTGACGGTGCATCCCCGTCCCGGCTCGGCGAGGACGGTGAGGCTGCCCCCGACGGCGCGCAGCCGATCGCTCATGTTCGCCAGTCCGTGGCCGCGCGGGACGCTGTCGGGGTCGAAGCCCTCGCCGTCGTCGGCGATCCGCAGCACGTGCTCGTGCTCGTCGCCGACGAGGGTGATGGTGACGGTGCCGGCCTCGGCGTGACGCGCGACGTTGGCGAGGGCCTCCTGCACGATCCGCACCAGCACGGCACTGTGCTCACCGGTGCGCGGGGCGTCGTCGGCATCGAAGGTGGCGACCACGTGGTGGGCGCGCGCCCATCGGGCCACGAGGTCCCCGAGCGCCTCGATCACATCGCCGTGCTGGAGCTGGTGAGGCCCGAGCGCCTCGACCGCCCGGCGAGCCTCCAGCAGGCTGTCCCGCGCGGCGTCCTCCGCGGCGGCTAGGCGATAGCGGGTTGCTGGATCGATGTGGTCGCCGACGGCTTCGAGCTGACGGATGACGCCCACCAGACCCTGGGCGACGGTGTCATGGATCTCGCGCGAGAGCCGCGCCCGCTCCTCGGCGACGCCGGATTCACGGGCCCGGGCCATCAGCTGCTCGTGCAGCGCCGCGTTCTCGCGAGTGACCCGGTCCCGTTCCCGGACCGCTGCCTCTCGCTGATCGATCATCCGCTCCCGTTCACCGCTGAGGAAGGTCATCGCTCCCGCGAGGCCGAGGTTGACCAGCGCCAGCAGGGCGTAGAACGCGGGATGGGCGAATGCCACCTCGGCCCCTCCGACCTGACCGAGGGCCGACACCAGCGCGGTGGCGGCGAGCACGAAGAGCACGGCACGGCCAGTGAGGAAACGCCCGCTGTCGAGGTAGCCGACGAAGGCATAGATGCACATCAGCGGGTTCAGGATCACCGCCGCCGCGACCAGGAGCAGATGCAGCGCGTAGAGGGCGGTGAGTCCGTGGTCCCCGGGGCGGGTGCGACGGAGACGGAGCTCCAGCACCGGGCGCAGAGCCAGCAGGGCAGCCGCGGGCACCAGTGATCCGTTCACCGAGAGGGGCTCGGGCCCACGCCCGGCGACGGCCCGGCCGATGGCCCACGCCAGGACCAGCAGCACGGGAGGCAGCCACACGAGCACCATGGTCCCGATCCGGCCGGCGTCCGCTCCGGTCGCCACCGCGGGCGAGGCGGCGATGGCGGGCGTGCGCTCGCCGTCGAGCGGAGGCCTACCGGCGGACAGCGGGGCGCTCTCCGCTGCAGGGACTGTAGATGCCGACGGCCCGCGCCGGATGGATCCGGACAGCATGGAACCGGCCTGGTCCTCCTCCGTGACCCCGGATCCGGTCGCTGTCCTCGCCATAGCTGTCAGTCTCCCGTGCCGGGCCCGCCAGCACCAGGCCCGCCACCTCCACCGATCGGTGGAGCGCACCCGGCCCGTTCGGGTGAGGCGCTCAGCGCCCGCCGTTCCTAGGTTGTGGACATGCCCGAACATCGCGATCCTGCCCCCGCCTCCCCTGCCGCTCCCCTCTCCGGGCCGGCCTCCGGCCCCGGCACCGCGGCGGAGCCCGCACGGGTACCCGGCTCGCCGTCCGGCTCCAGCTTCGGGGCCGGACCTCAGTCGCGGCCCGCTCCCCCGCCGATGCGCATCCCCTCCCTCGACGCCCTGCGCGGTGGTGCGCTGCTGCTGGGCGTCCTGCTCCATGCCGTGATGCCGTTCCTCCCCGGCGTTCCCTGGCTCGTCACCGATTCGCGCAGCTCGGACGCCGCGCTCGTGGTGGTCTACGTGCTCCATCTCTTCCGCATGGTGCTGTTCATGCTCCTCGCGGGCTATTTCGGTCGCATGGTGCTGAACCGGCGAGGCACCGGGGCCTACCTCCGCGACCGAGCGACCAGGATCGGCCTCCCTCTGGTGGGCTTCTGGCCGATCGTGGCGGGACTGACAGTGCTCGCCCTGGTCACGAATCAGCTGCTGCGCGGCGCGGGCCCCCTCACCCAGCCGCCGGCCCCCGAGGGCAGCGGTGGCAACGCGGAGGCGGGCATCCTCGCTCTACCCACCTTCCACCTGTGGTTCCTGCTGCTCCTGCTCGAGATCGTGCTCGTGACCGTCGCCGCTCGCGCCATCCTGGTGCGGATCATCGGTGCTCACCGCGCCGAGAAGCTCATCTCCCGCGCCGGAGGACTGCTCTCCTCACCTGCCGGGGTGCTGATCGCTGCGGTGCCGTACGCGCTGGGTCTGATGGCGCAAGGGACCATGGCGGGCGGGATCGTCGAGCCCCGCACCCTCATGCCCGTGGCAGGCGCCAGCATCGCCTACACCGGCGCGTTCCTCATCGGCTGGGCCCTCCACGCCCGCCCGGAGGCACTCCGGCGACTGCAGCGTCAGTGGCCAGCGCACCTCACCTGTGCGGTGCTGCTGAGCATCCTCGGATTCCTCGGTCAGCACCTGGTCCCGCTCCCCGTGGCCGCGATCGTGACGGCCGTGGCGGCGTGGACCTGGGTGTACGCCCTGCTCGGGCTGACCGGGCGGGTGCTGGACCGCGAGATCCCGGCGGTCCGGTACCTCGCCGATGCCTCGTACTGGACCTATCTCATGCACCTGCCGCTGCTGCTGCTGGTCGAGGTGCCGCTGGCCGACCTCGCCCTACCGGTCATCGTGAAGCTGACCATCGCCCTCGTGGTCGTGGTGGGCGTGCTCCTGGTCAGCTACGACCTGTTCGTGCGGTCCACGTGGCTGGGGGCGTGGCTGAACGGGCGACGGCGGCCGCGAGCATTGTTCGCCCGCTCGCAAGCTCGCAGTACGTCGATCAGCCTCCATCAGCCCCGCTGACCTCCTACCGCTCGCAAGCTCGCAGTACGTCGATCAGCCTTTGACCCCGCCTGCGGCGGCGAAGCCCGTGCCCAGGCTGCGGCCCAGGAACAGGTACAGCACCACGACCGGCAGGGAATAGAAGATCGAGAAGGCCGCGAGCTGGCCGTAGGCGACCTGCCCGTACTGCGAGGAGAACGTGTACAGCGTGACCGCGGCCGGGAGGTTCTCCGGGCTCAGCAGCAGCATGAACGGGACGAAGAAGTTGCCCCACATCATCACGAAGGTGAAGATCGTGGCGACCGAGAGGCCCGAACGCATCAGCGGCAGCACCACGGACCACAGCGCCCGGTAGACACCGGCGCCCTCGGTCCATGCCGACTCCTCGATCTCCACCGGGACGCCGTCCATAAAGCCCTTGGTCAGGAAGATGGCGTACGGGAGCGAGCTGGCACCGAGGAACAGGATCGCGCCGAACATCGAGTCGATCAGGTTCACCTGCACGAACAGCGAGTACACCGGGATCATGATCGCGGTGATCGGCAGACCCGTGGAGAAGATGATCGTCAGCAGCAGCGGCCGCTTCGCGCGGAACCGGAACCGCGACATCGGGTAGGCGCACAGGACGGCCGCGGTCATCGTCACCACGGTGGCGCCGCCGCACAGGATCAGCGAGTTCGCCAACGGCCGGAACGTGGTCTCCATGTTCCAGATAGCGCCGAAGTTGCCCAGGCTCCAGCTCTCCGGCCAGGCCACCGACAGCGACGCCTCGACGTCGAACGAGGCCAGGACCACCCACAGCAGGGGGATCAGGAAAATCAGACCGATCACGAGCATCACCACGCTGCTGGCGGCCATGGTGGCTCGCGCACGCGGTCCCTCCGACGCCCTCGGGGTGATGCTCCGGCGGCCTCCGGAGCCGTCTCCGGCGGGATCCGCCGCGCCGGGGGTGCCGGGGGTGGTCCCGGTCGTGGTCTCTGGGGTCGCGCTCATCGCTTCTCCTCCTCCGGCAGCAGACGCAGGTACACCAGCGAGGCGACAGCCCCGATCATCAGCAGCAGCAGGGCGACGGCGGTGCCGTAGCCGAGCTGGCCGTAGGAGAACGCCTGCTCGTACATGTACAGCGGCAGGGTCTGGCTCTGCCTGGCCGGCCCGCCGCCGGTCATGATGAAGATCAGGCCGAACACCGAGAGGGTCTGCAGGGTGATCAGCATCAGGTTGGTCGCGATCGCCGGCCGCAGCAGCGGCACGGTCACGGACCAGAACCGGCGCACCGGACCGGCGCCGTCCAGCGAGGCCGATTCGTACACGTCGGCCGGCACGGAGCTCAGCGCTGCGGAGTAGACCAGCATCGAGAAGGCCGTGCCCCGCCAGATGTTGGCGAAGGCGACCGCGATGATCGGTGCGCTGAACAGCAGATCCTGCTCAGGCAGCCCGATCGCGGTGATGATCGTGTTCAGGCTGCCCTCCGGAGCGAAGAACGTGTACAGCAGGTACCCGGCCACCACCTCCGGGAGGATCCAGGCCGCGATCACGATCGAGGTGACCGCGAAGGTGATGACACGGTTGGCGCGCTCCATGAGCAGCGCCAGCACCATCCCCATGATGTTCTGGCCGATCACGGCGGAGATCACGGTGAACACCAGGGTCAGGGCCACCGAGTTCCAGAAGTCACCGTCGGTGAACGCATCGGTGAAGTTCTCGAAGCCGACGAAGCTGGTCTCCTCCGCGCCCTTGCCGCGGATCGCACTGTCGGTGAAGGCCAGGTACAGCGAATACAGGATCGGCCCGAGCATGAAACCGACCAGCAGCAGCCCGGCCGGAAGCATCGGGACGGCGCGAGCTGCGGTGAGGCGGTCGCCGAGGCGGGTGCGCCGACGCGGCTGCGCCGGGGCGTCCTGCGCTGCGGCATCCTGCTCCGGGGCTGCGGGTGCACTGGTGGTCATGAGGTGGCCTCCTGCACGTTCTCCGGACCGACGATGTCCGTGACGGTGGCGTCGTACTCGGCGGCCGCGGCCTCCGGCTCGGTGCCGGTCATCACGGCCTCCATGGCCTCCTGGATCGCGGAGGACACCTCCGGGTACGAGGGCAGCGCCGGCCGGTAGTACGCGGTCTCCAGCAGGTCGGTGAAGTACTCGACCGCCGGGGAGTAGCTCAGGTAGCGCTCGTCCTGGGCGACGTCCTCGCGCACGGTGATGTGGTTGTCGGAGATCGCGTAGTTCACGAGGGTCTCGGTGGAGACCAGCTTCTCGAGGAACTGGAAGGCGACCTCGCGGTCCGTGACCCCGTGCGGGATCGACAGGCCCCAGCCGCCGGCGAGGGTGACTGTGCCGGTGCCGCCGCCGTCCTGGGTGGGCATGTCCGCCAGGCCCAGCACATCCGGCCATTCCGGCCACGGGGCGGGCGCCGACTCCGTCCAGTTCTGGGAGATCCAGGAGCCGTCCACGAGGATCCCGAGCTTCCCCTCGGGCAGCAGCGAGGTGTAGATCGTCTCGGAGATGTTGGGATCCAGGTGCTGGCCCAGGGACAGCGTCAGCTCCTCGTCGAACATCGTGCGCAGGAAGGTCAGGGAGTCGATGAAGCCCTGGCTGCCCAGGATCCACTTCTCGGCGTCGCGGTCGTAGAGCCCGGTCCCGTCCCCGGTGCCGTACAGGAGCATCTCGAAGCCCTGCATGGAGGCCTTCTCCCCCTGCGGGGTGCCGGCGAAGATGAACAGCGGGGTCGCCTCGCTGTCGGAGTCGCGGATCGTGCGGGCCGCCTCGAGGATCTCCTCCCAGCTGCCGGGCTGCCAGTCCTCCGGCAGCCCCGCTTCGGCGAAGACGTCCTTGTGGAACCACAGGGCACGGGTATCGGTGGTGATGGGAATGCCGTAGACCTCCCCGTCCTCGCCGGTGACCGCTTCCTTCGAGGCATCGGCGATGTCGTCCCAGTGCTCGAAACCCTCGACCAGGTCGGTGATCGGCTGGAGGTATCCGGCGCCGACGTCGGAGAGCAGGATGAACGAGTCCTCGTAGACCAGGTCGGGGCTGGTGCGCGGCGAGCTCATCAGCAGTTCGTTCTTGGTGAAGTAGTCGTTCTCGGAGGCGACGATCGGGACCAGCTCGACGCTCAGCTCGGGGTGCTCCTCCGAGAACTCCTGGGCGGCCGTGGTGATCCATTCCTCCTTGATCGTCCCCGAGCCGAACTGCTGGAACGCGATCCGGATCAGGTTGGGGTCGCGGTTGGCACTTGAGCAGCCGGCCAGGGCCGTCAACGGCAGCACGGCCGCAGCTCCGGCGGTGAACCGCAGGAAGCTGCGGCGGTCGGCCGGCATCCGATGGAGCGGGGTGGGGGGCACGATGACCTCCTCGTCGTCGTCGTTCACGCACCGAACCATAGCCTGTGTCTCGCGCGTCACACCACATCGCCACCGGCGCGCCGCGGCCCGGACCATCCGGTACGGCGGCGGGCGCCGGGGCGGGCCGGTTCAGGGGCGTGGGCGGGCTCTGCCGGTTCCCTGGGCGCGCTCCGCATCGGCGTACCGCATGCCCGGGGGAACCTGGGCGAGTTCGAACCAGCGCCCGGCTCGCGGCAGCAGCCGGACGTCGTGCCAGGGGATCTCGACGTCCTGGCCCTGCCACAGGGTCAGGGCGATCTCGGCGCGCCGGCCGGCGGCGACCAGCGTCAGCCGCCGCAGCCGCGACAGTGGGTGGGGGTCGGCGCGGCTCGCATCGGGGATCGCGATCGCCCCGCCCAGCGCCAGGGGCCAGACGGTCTCACCCCAGTGCAGCTTGGCCTGATCGGGGGTGCCGACGATCACGGCCGGCGGGCGCAGGTCCGCCGCGGTGACTCGGGCCGGCGCGATCGGCGTTCCGCGGTCGATCACCTCGCGCTGGACCCAGGCCCCGGGCAGGACGACCCGCCCGTCGACCGCGACGTCGACCAGCAGCGCGTCGGCGAACGGGTGCAGAGGCACGCTGAGGCGACCGGCATGGACCATGTCGCGCCTGGGCGCCGCGATCACGCGGACGACGGCGACGTCGTCGACGCGGTCGGTGAGCCGGATGGACACGCGGGTGCCGGGCAGCGGGTGGTGCGCTCCGCCGTGGAGCGGGGAAGGTCGTGGTGACGTCATCGGTGGGAGGCCGGCCGGCTCATGTGCGGAAGCGCGCCTGGGGCTCGTCGGAGAGCGCGAGCTCGAGCTGTTCGAGGAACCGCGCGCTCATCGGCGGAGGCTGATCGAGGGGGAACCAGCGGGCCTCGGTGTTCTCGCCGTCGGCCGGGTACGGGTCGCCGCCGACGTAATGGCACAGGAAGCACAGATCGAGGTACTGGGCGTGATCACCGTTGGCGTACTGGATCGGCGGATGCGTGCGCACGTCGACCAGCCGTATCGGCAGGCAGTCGACCCCCGCCTCCTCGCCGACCTCGCGGACCGCGGCGGTCGCGGGCTCCTCGCCCGGGTCGATGATCCCGGTCACGGGAGTCCAGGCGCCGCTGTCGGCGCGGCGGACCGCGAGCATGCGCGAGGACTGCTGATCCAGGACGATCGCCGTGACCCCGGGCATCCACAGCAGGTCGTGACCGATGCGCTCGCGCAGGGCGAGGACGAACTCAGGCGTGGCCATGGGATCTCTTCGCTCTCGACGCCGGCAGCGGGTTGGGCGAGGCGGGACGGGCGCTCACGTCGCGGTGGCCACGGACCCGATCAACAGCACCACGAACCCCGCCCACGCGAGACTCGCCAGCAGCGCGAGCACCGTGATACCCAGCAGCACCCAGGTGATGATCCAGCCGACCTTGTTCATCGTGCGCGCGGAGTACGGATCCGTATCCGCCTGCACCAGGGCGATGATCCCGAAGATCGAGGGGAGCATTCCTCCGCACAGGAATCCGACGACGATCAGCACGATGGCGCTGGTGCGGATGGATTCCTGGTCGGGAACCGGCGCGCTGTAGCCGGGCACGGGAGGTCCAGGGGGCGGATAGCTCATCGCGGTCCTCGCCGTTCGTCGCTGAGAGGATCAATCGGTCAGAGGGCGACCATGGGCGTCGCGCTCGAACTGCGGGGACTTCGCCAGGACCATGATGCCCTCGACAAGACCCCAGATACCGCTGACGAAGCTGAGCATGCCGCAGCTGAGGACCGTGATGCAGACCTGGATGACCCCGATGGTGGTGTATCCCATCAGGAAGCGGTGCACCCCGAAGGCTCCGAGGAAGATGCCGAGCAGGCCGACCAGGAGCCGACTCTGCGCTTCACCGCCGGGCGCACCCGGCTGGCCTCCCTGCGGAGCGCCCTGCTGGCCATATCCCTGCTGGCCATACTCCGGCTGTCCGTATCCCGGCTGGCCGGGCACCGGCTGGCCATAGGGCGTGCCGGCCGGCTGCGCTCCCCCGGCCGGCTCACCGTAGGGGTCCGAGGCCGACGGGGCGGACCCGGCGGCCGGGGCCCAGGACTGCTGGCCCTGGCCGTACGGATCCGGCGCGGACTGGCCGGACGAGGGACCATAGGGATCGGACGCCGACGGACCCGAGGACTGCCCGTACGGATCCTGAGGCGCGGGCTGGGCCGACGCCTGACCGTAGGGATCCTGCGACGGCGGCTGGGCCCAGGGATCCTGGGACTGCGGCTGGGCCCAGGGATCCTGGCCGGCGGCCTGTTCACCGCTGGGGCCGTGGGCGGGCTGCTGGCCGTCGAACTGGTCGTCCTGGGGCGTCCAGGAGCCGTTGTCACCGGAGTTGCTCATGCCGCCCACAATACGTGCTCGCTGGGCGGGACCGCACTCGCCCCGGCCGTGGACGGGCGCGCCGCGGCTGCGGTGCGGTCGCGGCCGGGCTCAGCGCCGCCGCTTCTCCCGGATCCGCACCCCGATGACGATCGGTGAGCCGGTGAACTCGAACTCCTCGCGCAGCCGGCGCTCGATGAAGCGGCGGTAGCCGTGCTCGAGGAATCCGCTGGCGAAGATCACGAAGCGCGGCGGTCGGGTCCGGGCCTGCGTGGCGAACAGGATGCGCGACTGCTTGCCGCCGCGCAGCGGGTGAGGATGTGCGGCGACCAGGGTGCCCAGGAAGGCGTTCAGGCGCCCGGTCGGAATGCGCCGGTCCCAGGATTCCAAGGACTTCTCGATCGCCGGCACCAGGCGTTCTGCGTGCCGGCCGGTCTGGGCCGAGATGTTCACCCGGGGCGCCCAGGCGACGTGCGCCAGGTCCCGCTCGATCTCGCGCTCGAGCAGCTTGTGGCGCTCCTCGTCCAGCAGGTCCCACTTGTTGAAGGCCAGCACCAGGGCCCGGCCGGACTCGAGCACCATGTCGATGATCTTGAGGTCCTGCGTGGAGATCGGCTCGGAGGCCTCCAGCAGCACGATGGCGACCTCCGCCCGGTCCAGGGCCGCACGCGTGCGCAGGGAGGCGTAGTAGTCCGCGCCCTGGGACTGCAGCACCCGGCGGCGGATGCCGGCGGTGTCGACGAAGGTCCAGTCCTTGCCGCCCAGGACGATCTTCTCGTCGACCGGATCGCGTGTGGTGCCCGCGCTCTCGTCCACGACCACCCGCTGCTCCCCCGCCAGCCGGTTCAGCAGCGAGGACTTGCCGACGTTGGGGCGCCCCACCAGGGCGATGCGGCGCGGACCGTGATCGACCGCGGCACCGCGGCCCTCCTCGGGCATCACGGCGAGCACGGCGTCCAGCAGGTCGCCGGAGCCGCGTCCGTGGAGCGCGGAGACGGGATGCGGCTCGCCCAGGCCCAGATTCCACAGCGCGGCGGCTTCGAGCTCCCCGCGCTGATCATCGACCTTGTTGGCCACCAGCACCACCGGGTGCTCGGCCTTGCGCAGCACCTTCAGCAGCTGTTCATCGGTGGCGGTGATGCCGACGTTCGCGTCCACGATGAACATCACGACATCGGCCAGGGAGATGGCGACCTCCGCCTGCTCGGCGACGCGGTGCGCCATTCCCTGCAGGCGGTCCTCCCAGCCGCCCGTGTCCACCAGCCAGAAGTCCTTGCCTGCCCACTCGGCCTCGTAGAACACGCGGTCACGGGTCACACCCGGGACATCCTCCACGACGGCCTCCCGGCGGCCCAGGATGCGGTTGACCAGGGTGGATTTGCCGACGTTGGGGCGGCCGACGACGGCGACCACCGGCAGGTTGCGCTGCACGGTCGGGCGCGCGTACTCGCCGTCCTCGTCACCGAGGAGAGCGAGGTCCTCGTCGTCGAGCTCGTAGTCGGTGAGTCCGGCGCGCAGGGCGGACTCGATCTCCTCGTCGGAGGGTCCGCCGGCGGGATCCTCGTCCGCCTGGCCGGGGCCGACAGGGTCGACGCTGCCGTCGGCCCCCGATCCGCTCGGATCCGGCGCATCCGTCGCCTGCGCCTCGCCCGGGGAACCGGTGCGGCCGTCGGCCTCGTCCTCCAGGGCGGACTCCAGCTCGGATTCCGCCTGGGCGACCAGCATCAGCACCTGCTCGACGACGTCCTCGACCTCGAGCCCGGTGGTATCGACCGTGTCGACCCCGTCGGCCGCGCTGAGGAACTCCGAGACCGTGGAATCGTCGCGGTCGCGCCGCAGGACCTGGTCGGCCATCCGCTGGCGGGTGCTCTCGGTGTCCTCCAGGTCGAGCTCGGCGGCGCGTCGGCGCATCCGCTCCTCGTCGCTCGCGGTCAGCAGGACCCGCACGTGGGCGTCGGGGGCGACGACCGTGGTGATGTCGCGGCCCTCGGCGACGCAGAATCCGCGGTCGGCGGCCGTGGCGAACAGCAGCTCGCGCTGGCGGCGCTGAAGGACGGCGCGCACGAGCGTGTTGGTGGCCACGGCGCTGACGTGCTGGGAGATGCGCTCGGTGCGGATCTCGCCGGTGATGTCCTGTCCGCCGACGACCACGCTGGCCCCGCCCGGATCGGTGCCGAGGTCCAGCTCGAGGTCCTGGGCGACCTGCGCCACCGCGTCACGGTCGCCGAGATCGACGCCGCGGTCGAGGCAGGACCAGGTCACGGCGCGGTACATGGCTCCGGTGTCGACGATGCCGCCATCCAGGGCCTCGGCGACGAGGCGGGAGACGGTGGACTTGCCGGAGCCGGCCGGGCCGTCGATCGCGATGGTCACGCCGATCTGCGGTCCCGGGGTCGCGAGGGCAGAGGGATCGTGCGGCGCGCTGGTGTGCATCCTGCAAGGATACGGGGCGCTCAGGCGTCGGCGACGGTCCAGCCGCGTTCGGCGAGCGATCTGGTGAGCAGGTCCTCACGCGAGGCGTCCACGGCGATGTGCGCGAGACCGACCGGCTGGCCGATCGTGTGCTCGAGGCGCAGATCCTCGAGGTTCACACCGATCTCGCCCATCTCGGTCAGCAGGCGTCCCAGCTCGCCCGGGCTGTCGGGCACCAGCACCACGACGGTCGCGAAGGCGTCGGTCGCCCCGCCGTGCTTGCCCGGGATACGCCGCACGCCGCGGTTGCCGTCGGCCACCAGATCGGCGAGGGCGCGGCGCGACCCCACCGCGGGATCCGGGGTGCCGGCGAGTGAGTCGAGAGCCTCCAGCACGTCGTCAGCCCGGTCCCTCACCGAGCGCAGGACGGTGCCGACGGCCTCGGCGTTGGCGCCCAGGATCTCGACCCACAGCCGCGGATCCGAATCGGCGATGCGGGTGGTGTCGCGCAGTCCCTGCCCGGCCAGGCCCAGCGCTTCCTCGGTGGGCTCCAGCAGCGTCGAGGCCAGCAGGCTCGCGAGCACCTGCGGCACGTGGGAGACGTGGGCGACCGCGATGTCGTGGGCGCGGGGGTCCATCACCACGGGCACTGCGCCGATCTCGGTGGCCAGGCCCTTGAGGACGGAGACCGCCCCGGCGCGCGTCTGGGCATGGGGGACGACGACGAAGGGGCGGCCGTGGAACAGGTCGCTGCGCGCGGAGATGACGCCCGAGACCTCGCGTCCCGCCATGGGGTGCGCACCGATGTAGCGCGGCAGATCGCCGGGATCGGCCTGGGCGCGCACACCCTCCAGCACCGTGGCCTTGACGCTGGCGACGTCCGTGACCAGGGCCGAGGGCCAGCGACGCAGCGAGTCCGCGATGACCTGTGCGGCGACGTCGGGCGGAGCGGCGACGACGACCAGCGCCGGGTCCTCGTCCCCGGCCGCGGGAAGCGAGCCGACGCCGAGCTCGACGGCGAGAGCAGTGGTACCCGGGGAGATGTCCTCCACCTGGACCGTGGCTCCGGCGCGGCGCAGCGCCAGCCCGAGGGAGCCGCCGATGAGGCCGGTGCCGATGATCCGCACGGGTGAGGCCACCAAGGGGCTCACAGGCCGACCTCCGCCATCAGCGTGCCGAGCTCGCGCCCGGTGAGCTCGCGGGTCGCCCCCGGGCCGAGGTCACCGAGCAGCACGGGGCCGATGCGGGTGCGCACCAGCGCGGTCAGCTCGAAGCCCTGGGAGGCGAACATCCGGCGCACGATCCGGTTGCGCCCCTCGTGCAGCGTCACCTCGACGACGGCCTCCCGGCCGTTCTGGGCGAGCACGCGCGCGCTGTCGGCGCGGGCCGGGCCGTCCTCGAGCTCGATGCCCTCGCGCAGCGCCTTGACCAGTCCGCGAGGCGGCCCGCCGGGTGCCTCGAAGCGGCACACGTAGGTCTTGGAGACCTCGAAGCGGGGATGGGTGAGGCGATGGGCGAGCTCGCCGTCGTTGGTCAGCAGCAGCAGGCCCTCGGTCTCGTAGTCGAGCCGGCCCACGTGGTAGAGCCGCTGGGGGTAGCCCGCGACGAACTCGGTGAGGTCGCGGCGCCCTTCGGGATCGCTCATGGCCGAGACGACCCGGCGCGGCTTGTGCAGCGCCACGGTCACCTTCGCCGTGTCCAGCTGGAGGCGGCGGCCGTCGACGTGGACCACCTGGGTGGCCGGGTCGATGCGCACGCCCTGCTCGCGGACCACCAGGCCGTCGACCATGACGCGGCCCGTGGAGATCAGCGTCTCGCAGGCACGGCGGGACCCGAATCCGGCGTGGGCCAGGACCTTCTGCAGCCGCTCGCCGTCCTCGCGATGCACGTCGGGACTCTCGTCGTCCGCGCGCGGGGCCGGCGGACGCGGGGTGCCCTCGCCGTCGCGCAGGCGCACCTTCTTCGGCGGGGTGAAGGCGCTGCGGCGGCGCTGACGGCGCCCTGGGGAGGCGGCGCCGGCCATCAGGCCGCCGCGCCGCGGGAGATCAGCTCGCGGGCCAGCTGGCGGTACGCGTCCGCGCCCTTCGTCGAGGAGGCGAAGGAGATGATCGGTTCGGCGGCCACGGACGCGTCGGGGAACTTCACGGTGCGATTGATCGTGGTGTGGAGGACCTTGTCGGGGAAGGCCTCGACCACGCGCTGGCACACCTCGCGGGCGTGGAGCGTGCGCGGGTCGAACATCGTGATGAGGATGCCGTCCATCTCGAGCTTGGGGTTGATGCGGTCCTGCACCTTCTCGATGGTCTCCACCAGCAGCGCCACGCCGCGCAGCGCGAAGTACTCGGCCTCGAGCGGGATGATCACGCCATGGCTGGCCGCCAGGGCGTTGACTGTCAGCAGCCCCAGGGAGGGCTGGCAGTCGATGATGATCACGTCGTACTCGTCCGCGACGGGGCGCAGCACGCGGGCCAGGGCCATCTCGCGCGCCACCTCGTTGACCAGGGTGACCTCGGCGGCCGAGAGGTCGATGTTCGCCGGCAGCACGTCGAGGTCCTCGGTGCCGGTGGACTGGATGACGTCATGGACGTCGTGACCGCGCTCCATCAGCAGGTTGTAGACGGTCACGTCGAGCTCGTACGGGTTGACCCCGGTGCCGGCGCTGAGGGCGCCCTGCGGATCGAGGTCGACCAGCAGGACCTTGCGGCCGAGCTCCGCGAGGGCCGCGCCGAGGTTGATGACGCTGGTGGTCTTCCCCACCCCGCCCTTCTGGTTCACCATCGAGATGACCCGGGCCGGTCCGTGACCGTCGAGCGGGGCTGGCTCCGGCAGCTCCGGCATCGGGCGGCCGGTGGGACCGAGATCGATGTCCAGCTGCTGGTCGGAAGTCGAGCTCACGTCGTTGTCCTGTCGTCGGCGTCGTTCTCTGGTGCGGGGCGGCCCGCCGAGGGACCGGCTCGCGACCGGCCATGGCCCGGGCAGAGCCGGCTGTGGGTGCCGGCCCCGAGCGCTGGTGCGCGGGGCGGGACGGTCGTCGTTCTCGTGCGGGGTCCTCGTGCCGGACAAGTCTAAGCCCCCCGTCGCGCCCGGGGGTGGGCACCGGCGTGTGTCTCTCGCAGCGAATCCACTGTGACCTGCGTGTACAGCTGCGTCGTGGTGACCGAGGCATGACCCAGCAGCTCCTGCACGCTGCGCACGTCCGCTCCCCCGTGCAGGAGGTGGGTCGCATAGGAGTGGCGCAGCGTGTGGGGACTGATGGGCTCGGTCAGCTCGCCGAGATCCGCATCGCCGGCCACGCGCTGGATCACCTGCCAGGCGGCCTGTCGGGTCAGCCGGGTCCCCCGCGAGCCGAGGAAGACGGCCGGGGTGCCCGTCCCCCGGCCGGCGAGGACCGGGCGGCCGCGGGTGAGGTAGGCATCCAGCGCGTCCAGGGCGTACCGGCCGACGGGCACCACGCGCTGCTTGTCGCCCTTGCCGCGCAGGATCGCCGCCCGCTGCTCGCGATCGATGTCGTCGAGGTCGAGGCCCGTGGCCTCGGAGATGCGCGCGCCGGTGCCGTAGAGGACCTCGAGCAGTGCCCGGTCGCGCAGGGCCCGTTCGGTGGCGTCACGTCCGGTCCCGGGGCGTCCGGCCGCCTCCAGCAGCGCCTCGACCTGCTCGATGGTCAAGGGGTGAGGGAGCCGTCCGGGCAGGGAGGGGGTGGGGACCAGGCGGGACGGGTCCCCGGTGTTCGAGACGCGCTCGGCGTCGAGGAAGGCATGCAGTCCGCGCACGGCGGCGAGGGAGCGGGCTGCGGAGGACGGTGACAGAGCGGTGCCGCCGTCGGCCCCGGTCCGCAGGGTCTGGAGCCATCCGGCGAGCCGCCCGGGCTCCACGGCGGCGGGATCGATGTCGTCCTGCGCGAGATCGCGGAGGTAGCGTTCCAGGTCGCGCCGGTAGGCGGCGAGGGTGTTCGCGGACAGTCCCCGCTCGATCCGCAGATGGCTCAGGTACTGCTCGAGGATCCGGCGGTCGCCGGGGCGCAGCGTCGGCTCCCCGGTGGGTCGGCGGCCGCCGCGCTCGGTCACAGCCGGACGAAGGGATCGATCGCCAGGGCGACGAAGAGCAGGGTCAGGTAGGTGATCGAGCCGTGGAAGACGACCATCGGGCCGAGCTTCCTGCCGGTCAGGCCACGGTGGACCCGGACGGCGTAGCGGATCACGAGGAACGCGAACCAGGCTCCGGCGGCGACGGCGCTGACGCCGTAGACCCATCCGGTATGGCCCAGCGGGATGATCGCCAGGCTCGCGGCGATCATCAGCAGGGTGTGCATGATCATCTGGCGGGCGACGCTCGCGCGGGAGGCCACCACCGGCAGCATCGGCACGCCCGCATCGGCGTAGTCCTGGCTGAACTTCTCGGCCAGCGGCCAGTAGTGCGGCGGGGTCCAGAAGAAGATCACCAGGAACAGCAGCACCGCCGTCCAGGACACCGTGCCGGTCACCGCCGACCAGCCGATCAGCACCGGCATGCACCCGGCCACGCCGCCCCAGACGATGTTCTGGCTCGTGCGGCGCTTGAGGATCATCGTGTAGAAGACCACGTAGAGCACGATCGCGACGAGGGCGAGGCCGGCGGAGGCCCAGTTCACCAGCAGGCCCAGCCATACCCCGGACAGCAGCGACAGGGCGATGCCGAAGATCAGGCCGGCGCGCGGGCTGATCTCACCGGTCACCAGCGGCCGGTTCCGGGTTCGCTTCATGCGCGCGTCGATGTCGCGGTCGAGGTACATGTTCAGCGCGTTCGCGCCGCCGGCGGCCAGGTAGCCGCCGATCATGGTCGTCAGGATCAGCCACGCCGAGGGGAACCCGCCCGCGGCCAGGAACATCGTGGGGATGGTGGTGATCAGCAGCAGCTCGATGATGCGGGGCTTGGTCAGCGCCACGTAGGCCCGGATCACGGAACCTGCCGTGCGCTGCGCAGCGGGGTCACCCCCCGTGCCGGCGTCCCGGGTCGAAGCTCCCTGGGTGGCGGTCACCGCCCACCGTCCTTCCTCCTGAGCGCGACGGGACCGTCGCATGAACCCGGCCAGTCTATGTGCTCGCCCGCCGCTGTCGCAGTCACCGGCGGGGTGAGGCAGGGCACCGTCGGCCGCCGCTGCGAGGGATCTTCGCGGCAACCGGCTGGACGAGGTCCATCATCGGTCTCGACCAGCACTAAGGTGGGACGCGTCGCTTCGGGCAGGAACTGACCACGTCGAAGGATGCTTGTCGGGGATGCCTGCCGGAGCCATCGATCCGCGCGGCCGCTGCGGCCGCTACCCGGCGAAAGGAAGCAATCGACGTGACCGATACGTTCAAGGCCCCGGAGGGTTGGACCGACCTGGACAAGCGCGCGGTGGACACCGTGCGCGTCCTCGCCGCCGATGCGGTGGAGAAGGTCGGCAACGGGCACCCCGGCACGGCCATCAGCCTGGCCCCCGCCGCATACCTGCTCTACCAGGACGTCATGCGGCACGATCCGACCGACCCGGACTGGCTCGGTCGCGATCGCTTCGTGCTCTCGGCCGGCCACTCCAGCCTGACCCAGTACATCCAGCTCTACCTCGGCGGCTTCGGGCTCGAGCTGGAGGACATCGAGGGGCTGCGCACCTGGGGCTCCAAGACCCCCGGCCACCCGGAGAACTTCCACACCAAGGGCGTGGAGATCACCACCGGCCCGCTCGGCCAGGGCATCTCCTCCGCCGTCGGCATGGCCATGGCCCAGCGTCGCGAGCGCGGCCTGCTGGACCCCGAGGCCGCGCCGGGCACCAGCCCGTTCGACCACTTCACCTATGTGATCGCCTCCGACGGCGATCTCCAGGAGGGCGTCAGCAGCGAGGCCAGCTCGCTGGCCGGCACCCAGAAGCTGGGCAACCTCATCGTCCTGTGGGACGACAACGAGATCTCCATCGAGGGCGACACCTCGATCGCCTTCACCGAGGACACCACCGCTCGCTATGAGGCCTACGGCTGGGACGTGCGCACCGTGGACTGGACCCAGGGCGGCGAGAGCTACCTCGAGGACGTGGCCGCGCTCAAGGCCGAGATCCTCGAGGCCCAGAAGGTCACCGACAAGCCGACCTTCATCCGGCTGCGCACCGTCATCGGCTGGCCGATCCCGGAGCTCGCCGGCAGCCACAGCGTCCACGGGGCCAAGCTCGGCCCCGACGCCGTCGCCGGGCTGAAGGAAGCCATCGGCTTCGACCCCGAGAAGTCGTTCCAGGTGGACGAGGACGTGCTCGCCCGCACCCGCTCGCTCGCCGAGCGCGCCGCGACGGCCAAGTCCGAGTGGAACGAGGGCTACCAGGCCTGGCGCTCCGCGAACCCCGAGCGGGCGACGCTGCTGGACCGCCTGGTCGCGCGTGAGCTGCCCGAGGGCTTCGCCGAGGCGTTCCCGGCCTTCGAGGCCGACGAGAAGGGCATCGCCACCCGCGCCGCCTCCGGCAAGATCCTCGCCGAGCTGGCCCCGGTCATGCCCGAGCTGTGGGGTGGCAGCGCCGACCTCGCAGGCTCGAACAACACCACCATGAAGGGCGAGCCGTCGTTCCTGCCCGAGGAGTACAGCTCGGAGCAGTTCGCCGGTGACGAGTACGGCCGTACGCTGCACTTCGGCATCCGCGAGCACGGGATGGGCGCGATCCTCTCGGGGATCTCGCTGCACGGCCTCACGCGTCCCTACGGCGGCACCTTCTTCCAGTTCGCCGACTACATGCGCGGCGCCGTGCGCCTCGCCTCGCTGATGAAGGTCCCCGCCACCTACGTGTGGACCCACGACTCGATCGGTCTGGGCGAGGACGGCCCCACGCACCAGCCTGTCGAGCACCTGGCCGCCTACCGGGCGATCCCGAACCTCTCGATCGTGCGTCCGGCGGATGCCAATGAGACCGCGCAGGCCTGGAAGGCTCTGCTCGAGCGGGACAGCGGGCCCGTCGGGCTGATCCTCAGCCGTCAGGCCATGCCGACCTTCGACCGCTCGGAGTACGCGGGCGCCGACGGGCTGGCCAAGGGCGCCTACGTGATGAAGGAGGCCTCCTCCGGCGCTCCTCAGGTGATCCTGATCGGCACCGGCTCCGAGGTGCAGTACGCCGCCGAGGCCCAGAAGCAGCTCGAGGCCGAGGGGATCGCCACCCGGCTGGTCTCGATGCCGTCCGTGGAGTGGTTCGACGAACAGGACGAGGAGTACAAGGAGTCCGTCCTGCCCTCGGCGGTCACCGCCCGCGTCAGCGTCGAGGCCGGGATCGCGATGCCCTGGTACCGCTTCCTCGGCGCCCACGGCCGGGCCGTCTCGCTCGAGCACTACGGTGCCTCGGCCGACGCCAAGACGCTGTTCCGCGAGTACGGCTTCACGCCGGAGGCGGTCATCGCCGCCGCCAAGGAGTCCCTCGCGGCCGCCGGCGCCTGACCGGTGCGGGGCGGGGCCCACGGGTCCTGCCCCGCACCCGCCCCTGGCTGGAAGAAATCCGGCCCGACCAGCGTTAGACGACGACAGCAGTTCGACACAGGGCGCGCAGCGTCCGGAAGGATATGCACATGACTCAGAATCCCCGCACCCAGGCCCTGTCCGACGCCGGCGTCTCCATCTGGCTCGACGACCTCTCCCGCCAGCGGATGACCTCCGGCAACCTGCAGGAACTGATCGATACCCGCAACGTGGTGGGCGTCACCACGAACCCCTCGATCTTCCAGGCCGCGATCTCCGGCCGCTCCGAGTACGACGACGACATCGCTCGCCTGGCCGGTGAGGGCAAGGACGTCGACGGCGTCCTCGAGGTCGTCACCACCGACGACGTGCGCAGCGCCTGCGACCTCTTCCAGGGCGTGCACGAGGCCACCGGCGGCGTGGACGGGCGCGTCAGCATCGAGGTCGACCCGCGGCTGGCCCACGACACCGACAAGACCATCGAGCAGGCCAAGCGGCTGCGCGACCTGGTCGACCGGGAGAACCTGTTCGTCAAGATCCCCGCGACCGAGGCGGGCCTGCCGGCGATCACCGCCACCATCGCCGAGGGCATCAGCGTCAACGTCACCCTGATCTTCTCCGTGGCCCGCTACCAGGAGGTCATGGAGGCCTACCTCGCCGGCCTGGAGCAGGCCGCCGAGGCGGGCAAGGACCTCTCGAAGATCTACTCCGTCGCCTCGTTCTTCGTCTCCCGCGTCGATGCCGAGATCGACAAGCGCCTCGAGGCGCTCGGGGGCGAGGCCGAGACGCTGCGCGGCTCCGCGGGCGTCGCCAACGCCCAGGCCGCCTTCGGCGAGTACCTCACCGCCTTCGGGCAGGAGCGCTTCGCGGCTCTCAAGGACAAGGGCGCGAACGTGCAGCGCCCGCTCTGGGCCTCGACAGGGGTCAAGAACCCCGACTACCCCGACACGCTCTACGTCGACAACCTCGTCGCCGATCCGTGCGTGAACACCATGCCGGAGAAGACGCTGGAGGCCGTCGCCGAGCACTCCGAGCCCAAGGCCGCGCTGAACGCCGAGACCGCCAAGACGGGTGAGAGCGTCCTGGAGCGCGTCGAGGAGGCCGGGGTCGACCTGGCCGACGTGTTCGCGCTGCTCGAGCGCGAGGGCGTCGAGAAGTTCGAGAAGTCCTGGCAGGAGCTCATCGACACCGTGTCGGCGACCATCGACGACACCCGAGCCTGAGTTCTCCGAGAGCACGGCCGCGCCCGCTGGGGCAGGCCGTGCTCTCGCCGTCCGTGTCCGAGAAAGGACGATCGTGACCGATACCAGCACTCCTCCGGCAGGGGCCGAGACACCGGAGATCGCCAACCCCCTGCGTGACCCCCGCGACCGCCGGCTGCCGCTCATCGCCGGGCCGAGCTCCATGGTGATGTTCGGCGTCACCGGCGACCTCGCCCGCAAGAAGCTCCTGCCCGCCATCTATGACCTCACCCACCGCGGACTGCTGCCGGCCAGCTTCGGCCTGGTCGGGTTCGGGCGCCGCGAATGGTCCGACGAGGACTTCGCCGAGTACGTGCGCAAGAGCGTCTCCGAGCACTCCCGCACCGGCTTCTCGGAGAGCGTCTTCGAGCAGCTCCGCGGCGGGCTGCGCTTCGTGACCGGCACGTTCGACGACTCCGCGGCGTTCGAGCGCCTCACCGAGGTCGTCGGCGAGCTGGACCGCACCCGCGGGACCGGCGGCAACCACGCCTTCTACCTCTCGATCCCGCCGGACGCCTTCCCGAAGGTCTGCGGTCAGCTCGCCGATTCGGGACTGAACACCCCGCGGGACGGCTCCTGGCGCCGCGTGATCATCGAGAAGCCCTTCGGGCACGACCTCGCCTCCGCGCGCGAGCTCAACGACGTGGTCGAGAAGGTGTTCCGCCCGGAGGACGTCTTCCGCATCGACCATTACCTGGGCAAGGAGACCGTCCAGAACATCATGGCGCTGCGCTTCGCCAACCAGCTCTATGAGCCGGTGTGGAACGCGAGCTATGTCGACCACGTCCAGATCACGATGGCCGAGGACATCGGCATCGGGTCCCGGGCCGGGTACTACGACGGCATCGGCACCGCGCGGGACGTCATCCAGAATCACCTGCTGCAGCTGCTCGCGCTGACGGCGATGGAGGAGCCGGTCTCCTTCCGTGCCTCCGACCTGCGGGCGGAGAAGGAGAAGGTGCTCGCCGCGATCGAGCTGCCCGAGGATCTCGCCGCGCACACCGCCCGCGGGCAGTACGTGGGCGGTTGGCAGGGCGGCGAGGAGGTGCGCCCCTACCGCGAGGAGGAGGGCATCCCCGCGGATTCGACCACGGAGACCTTCGCCGCGATGAGGCTCGACATCGCCACGCGGCGCTGGGCGGGCGTGCCGTTCTACCTGCGCGCCGGCAAGCGGCTGGGCCGGCGGGTCACGGAGATCGCGGTCGTGTTCAAGCGCGCCCCGTTCCTCCCGTTCCGCTCCACCGATACCGCGAACCTCGGCCAGAATGCGATCGTCATCCGCGTCCAGCCGGACGAGGGCGTGACCATGCGCTTCGGCTCCAAGGTCCCCGGCACCCAGATGGAGGTGCGGGACGTGACGATGGACTTCGCCTACGGCATGAACTTCACGGAGGAGTCCCCGGAGGCCTACGAGCGGCTGATCCTGGATCTCCTGCTGGGCGATCCGCCGCTGTTCCCCCGGCAGAAGGAGGTCGAGCTCTCCTGGCGGATCCTCGACCCCATCACCGAGTTCTGGTCGGAGAACCTCGAGCCGGCGCCCTACCGCCCCGGCACCTGGGGGCCCGACACCGCCCACGAGATGCTCGCCCGTGACGGACGTACCTGGAGGCGACCGTGATCACCACCCTGACAGACACCACCGCCTCGGCCATCGACAAGAAGATGATCGAGATGCGGGAGACCTTCGGCGCGAACACCATCGGCCGGGTGCTCACGCTGATCATCATCTCCACCGGAGATGTCGAGGATCCTCTCGAGGCGGCCGTGCGCGCCAGTCACGAGCACCCCGCCCGGGTCCTCGTTCTCGACGTCGACCCGGAGGCCGAGGCCTCGGGACTGGACGCGGAGATCCGCGTGGGCCGTGACGCCGGCGCCGGCGAGATCGTGATCCTCCGCGCCCGCGGGGACATCATGTACTCGCTGGACACGCTGGTGATGGCGCTGCTGCTGCCGGACGCCCCGATCGTCACCTGGTGGCCGGAGAGCGCCCCGTCCTCCCCCGTCCACGACGTGCTGGGCTCCATGTCGCAGCGCCGGATCACCGACGCCGCGGCCTGCTCCAGCCCGCTGGCCACCCTCAAGCGTCTGCGCCGTGGCTACGCCAGCGGGGACTCCGACCTCTCCTGGTCGAGGCTGACCCGGTGGCGCGGGCTCGTCGCCAGCGCCTACGAGGTGCCCCCGATCTCGACCCCGAAGCTGGTGGAGGTCTCCGGCAGCGCCGAGGACCCCTCGGTGGTGCTGATGGCCGCCTGGCTCGAGCACACCCTCGGCGTCGATGTCCGCACGGTCGAGCCGGCCGGTGAGGTCTCGGAGGGCCCCTCCGTGCGGGGCGTGCGTCTGCACCGCGAGGACGGCACGATCGAGCTCGTCCGCACCAGCGACGACTCGATCGTCATGAACCTCCCGGGCGATCAGAGCGGCCAGCATGTGACGATGCCCCGCCGCACGCTCAGCGAGCTGCTGTCCGAGGAGCTGCGCCGGCTGAATCCCGACGAGGTCTACGGCGAGGTCCTCGCCAGCGCCTTCAGCGGGATCGACGATTTCGGCACCTACGCGCGGGGAAAGCCGGAGGCCACCGACCGGGTCCTCGAGGACGCCTCCACGGTTGCGACCGCGGCCGCGGAAGCCGTCGCCTCACAGCTCGCGGACGCCCTCGCCCAGCGCCAGGCGGCGCATCTGGTGGTCACCGGCGGTTCGGTCGGCACGAAGACCGCCGCGGCCCTGCCGGGGGCGCTGTCCTCGGCCGGGGCGGACGTCTCCCGCCTGCATATCTGGTGGGGCGACGAGCGCTTCGTGGACACCGACTCGAGCGACCGCAACGAGGTCGCCGTGCGCTCCTCGTTCCTGGAGCCTCTCCAGGAGGCCGGGCTGCCGGCACGCAACATCCACGTCATGCCCTCCCCCGCCGACGGGATGTCGCTGGACGAGGCCGCCGCGTGGTACGGGCAGCAGCTCGACCAGGCCGGTGGCGACGAGCCGTTCCGCACCCGAGGCCGCGCGTTCTTCGACGTGCTGCTCCTGGGCGTCGGGCCCGACGGTCACGTCGCCTCGCTGTTCCCCGAGCACCCTGACCAGCGGCAGGCAGGGGCCAGCGCGGTCGCGGTGACGAACTCGCCCAAGCCGCCATCGGAGCGGATCTCCCTGCCCTGGCCCGTGCTGAACTCCTCGCGTCACGTGGCCTTCCTGGTCGCCGGCGGGGACAAGGCCGAGGCGGTCGCGAGGGCCCACGGCGAGATCGATCCGTGGCCCGTCCCGGCCTCTGCGGTGCGGGGCCTCGAGTCCACCACCTGGTTCCTGGACAGCGCCGCCGCCGAGAAGCTCTGAGCCCCCCTGCTCCCGGAGGGCCGGTCACCACCATGGTGACCGGCCCTCTCTGCAATCTCGGACCCACGGCCCCTCCACGAGGCCGGACGCACGCGACGAGCAAGAGGGCCGGTCACCGTAGCGGTGACCGGCCCTCTCGGAGAGTTCAGGAATGTGCGCGCAGCACGTTCAGAGCATGCGTTCCAGGATGCCGAGGGCGACGCAGCACAGGCCCCACACCACCGCGACGGTGACGGTGAGCCGGTTCAGGTTGCGCTCGGCGACACCGGAGGCGCTGGCCGAGGACGACACACCGCCGCCGAACATGTCGGAGAGGCCGCCGCCGCGCCCCTTGTGCAGGAGGACGAGCATGATGGCCAGCAGACTGGTGACGGCCAGCAGGATCTGAAGGATGAGCTTCAGCAGGGGCAGATCCACGAGGGGCGATACCTTCCACGGAGACAGGAGGACCGATCCAGCATACGGCACGGGCCGGGCCTCTCGAAGGCCCGGCCCGCGTGGTGCCAGTCTCGCTCGCTCAGACTCCGGCGTTGTAGCCGGCGATCTTGGCGAACTCCTCGGCCTTGAGCGAGGCGCCGCCGACGAGAGCGCCGTCGACGTCCTCCTTGCCCATCAGCTCGACGACGTTGGAGGACTTGACGCTGCCGCCGTACAGCACGCGGACGGCCTCGGCGACCTCGTCGCCCTGCAGGCGGCGCAGCGCCTCGCGGATCGCGGCGCACACCTCCTGCGCGTCGTCCGGGGTGGCGACCTCGCCGGTGCCGATGGCCCACACGGGCTCGTAGGCGATGACGATCTGCCGGGCCTGGTCGGCGGTCAGGCCGTCGATGCCGCCCTCGACCTGGGCGAGGGTGTACTCGACGTGCTTGCCGGCCTGGCGCTCCTCGAGCGGCTCGCCGACGCACAGGATCGGGGTCAGTCCGGCGGCGAAGGCGGCCTTCACCTTGGCATTGGTGACCTTCTCGTCCTCACCGTGGTGCTGGCGGCGCTCGGAGTGGCCGACGGCCACGTAGCTGCAGCCCAGTGCCTTCAGCATGGGCCCGGAGACCTCGCCGGTGTAGGCACCGGACTCGTGCTCGGAGAGGTCCTGTGCGCCGTAGGCGAGGGGGAGCTTCCCGGCGTCGACCGCGGTCTGGACGGTGCGGATGTCGACGAAGGGCGGCAGCACGACGGTCTCGACCGCGTCGGTGTCGATGCCCTTGAGCTGATCACCGAGGTCCTCGACCAGGGCCAGCGCCTGCTTCCAGTCCAGGTTCATCTTCCAGTTGCCCGCCATCAGCGGGGTACGGGTGCTCACTTGGTGCCCTCCTCGAGGATCGAGATTCCCGGCAGTTCCTGGCCCTCGATGAGTTCGAGGCTCGCGCCGCCGCCGGTGGAGATGTGCGAGAAACGGGATTCGTCGAATCCGAGATTGCGGACCGCGGAGGCGGAGTCTCCCCCACCGACCACGGTGTATCCCTCGGCGGTCGCGAGATGCTCGGCGACGGCCTTGGTACCGGCCGCGAACGCCTCGAACTCGAACACACCCATGGGGCCGTTCCAGAACACGGTCGCCGCGTCGGAGATCTTCTGTCCGAACAGCTTCGCCGTCTCCGGGCCGATGTCCATGCCCTCCTGGTCCGAGGGGATCTGGTCGACCGGCACCACGGTCGCGGGGGCATCGGCCGAGAACTCGGGGGCCACCACCGTGTCGACGGGCAGGACGAGCTCCACGCCCTGGTCCTCGGCGCGCCGCATGTACTCGCGCACCACGTCGAGCTTGCTCTCGTCCAGCAGCGACTGGCCCACCTCGAGACCCTTGGCCTTCTGGAAGGTGTAGGCCATGCCGCCGCCGATCAGGATGCGGTCGGCCTTGCCGAGCAGGGTGTCGATGACACCGAGCTTGTCGGCGACCTTCGCCCCGCCGAGCACGACGACGAAGGGGCGCTCGGGGTCGTCGGTCACCTTGCGCAGGGATTCGACCTCCCCGAGAACGAGCTGGCCCGCGGCCGAGGGCAGCAGGGTCGCCAGCTCGTAGACGGAGGCCTGCTTGCGGTGGACGACGCCGAACCCGTCGGAGACGAACGCGTCGCCGAGAGAGGCCAGGGCCTGCGCGAAGACGTGGCGCTCGCCATCGGCCTTCGCGGTCTCGCCCGGGTTGAAGCGCAGGTTCTCCAGCACGGCGACCTGGCCGTCCTGCAGGCCGCCGACGACCTCACGTGCGGAATCGCCGATGGTGTCGGTGGCGAAGGCGACGTCCTGGCCGATCAGCTCGCCGAGGCGGCCGACGACGGGCTTCAGGGAGTACTTGTCCTCCGGCTCGCCCTTGGGGCGGCCGAGGTGGGAGATGACCACGACGCGCGCGCCGGCCTCGCTGAGCCGGGCCAGGGTGGGCAGCGCGGCGCGGATGCGGCCGTCGTCGGTGATGGTGGTGCCGTCCAGCGGGACGTTGAGGTCTGCTCGCACGAGCACGCGCTTGCCGCGCAGCTCTCCGAGCGAGTCGATGGTCTTCAGCACTGTGGTGGTTCCTTCTGTTCGTGGCCGTGGCGGCGCGAGCGGGACGAGCGGAGCCCGCCGGACACCGACCCCTCGGGGTGGTGACCGGCGGGCTCCGGGGCGGGTCCTTGGTCGTCCGGGGACGACGGGTGGATCAGAGGGACTTGCCCACGAGCTGCGAGAGCTCGACGAGGCGGTTCGAGAAGCCCCACTCGTTGTCGTACCAGGTGAAGACCTTCACCTGGTTGCCGATGACCTTGGTCAGCTGCGCGTCGAAGATCGAGGAGTGCGGGTCACCCTCGATGTCCTTGGAGACGATCGGGTCCTCGGTGTAGCGCAGGACGCCCTTGAGGGGACCCTCGGCAGCCTTCTTCACCGCGGCGTTGACCTCCTCGGCGGTGATCTCGCGGGACGCCTCGAAGGTGAGGTCCGTGATCGAGCCGGTGGGGACCGGCACACGCAGCGAGTAGCCGTCGAGCTTGCCCTTGAGCTCCGGGAGCACCAGCGCCACGGCCTTGGCCGCACCGGTGGTGGTCGGGACGATGTTCAGGGCGGCGGCCCGCGCACGGCGCGGATCCTTGTGGGGGCCGTCCTGCAGCACCTGGTCGGAGGTGTAGGCGTGGATCGTGGTCATCAGGCCCTTGACGATCCCGAACTCGTCGTTCAGCACCTTGGCCACGGGAGCGAGGCTGTTGGTGGTGCAGGACGCGTTGGAGACGATGTGCTGGGTCTCGGGGTCGTAGTCACCCTCGTTCACACCGATGACGAAGGTCGCGTCCTCGTTCTTCGCCGGAGCGGAGATGATGACCTTCTTGGCGCCGGCCTCGATGTGGGCCTTGGCCTTTTCGGCGTCGGTGAAGATGCCCGTGGATTCGATGACGACGTCGGCGCCGATCTCTCCCCACGGGATGTTCTTGGGATCGCGCTCGGCGAAGGCGCGGAAGGTGTTCTCGCCGACGGTGATGGAGTTCTCGTCGTGGGAGACCTCGTAGGGCAGGACGCCACCGATCGAGTCGTACTTGATGAGGTTGGCGAGCGTGGCGTTGTCCGTCAGGTCGTTGACGCCGACGATCTGGATGTCTGCCTTCTGCTCGAGCGCGGCGCGCAGGTAATTGCGCCCGATACGACCGAACCCGTTGATTCCGACCTTAATGGTCACGGTTCCTCCTAGATTCACAGGGGATCTGCGAAATATGGACAGTGGCGCGCACGCCCTCGTACGCTCGGACGGCGCCGGCTGTGACCGACGACCGGGATGATCGTATCAATGCCCCGGGTCGGGCGACGGGGGCAACCGCTCCTCGTCCACTCCGTCCTCCGTCCCGGGCAGTCCCAGCTCCTCGGCGCGCTTGTCCGCCATCGCCAGCAGACGCCGGATCCGACCGGCCACGGCGTCCTTCGTGAGCGGCGGATCGGCCAGGCGACCGAGCTCCTCGAGACTCGCCTGCCGGTTCTCCAGGCGCAGGCGCCCGGCGGCCTGCAGGTGCTCCGGCACCTCGTCCCCCAGGATCTCCAGCGCGCGCTGGACGCGCTGACCGGCGGCCACGGCGGCCCGCGCCGAGCGCCGCAGATTGGCGTCATCGAAGTTGGCCAGCCGATGCGCGGTCGCCTTGACCTCGCGGGTGGTCCGGCGGTCCTCCCAGCTCAGCACGGTCTGGCGGGCACCCATGTGGCTCAGCAGCGCCGAGATGGCCTCGCCGTCGCGCAGGACGACGCGATCCGCGCCACGGGCTTCGCGGGCCTTCGAGGCCACGCCGAGGCGACGGGCCGCACCGACCATCGCCAGCGCCACCTCCGGGCCCGGGCAGGAGAGCTCGAGGGCGGCGGAGCGGCCCGGTTCGGTCAGGGTGCCGCGCGCCAGGAACGCGCCGCGCCACGCGGCCTCGGCGTCGACGGTGGCGCCGCCGACTACGAACGGCGGCATCCCGCGCACGGGACGGCCGCGGCCGTCGAGCAGACCCGCCTGCCGGGCGAGCATGCCGCCTTCGCGGTCGACCCGCACCACGTAGCGGCTGGTGCGGCGGATCCCCGACGGGGCGAGCACCGCGAGCTCGGCGCGGTGGCCGTACATGTCGGAGATGATGGCGTGCAGCCGCCGCGCGACCGAGGCGGAGTCCAGCTCCGCCTCGACCACGACGCGCCCGGCGACCATGTGCAGTCCGCCGGCGAAGCGCAGCATCGCGGCCGCCTCGGCCTTCCGTGCCGAGGGGCGGGTCACCTCGAGGCGGCTCAGCTCCTCCTTGGCATCACCGGTCAGTGCCATGCAGGTCCTCCTCGCTGGATTCGGCGTCGGCTCCGGCCGCGCCGTGGTTCTCGGACCGGGCCGGCTCGACGTCACCGTAGGCGTCGTCGAACAGATCGCGGTAGGCCGCGGCCAGGCGCACCGGGTCGTGATGCGGGAGGCCGTCGCCGACGCTGACCTGGCGCAGCAGCGCGCGGATCCCACGCGACTCGGCGGACTGGGCCAGCGCGAGCGCGTCCCCGAGGGCGGTGGGGTCGGCGACCAGGGCGTCGAACCGGGTCCCGTCGGCGTGCTCGAGCAGCACGTCCAGCAGGTCCAGGCTCGTCATGCCCTCGGCCTCCTGTGCGCCCACCGACAGGTTCGTGGTGATGCACCGTCGCGCCGGGCTGCTGCGGATGGCCTCGGCGATCTCCGGGATCATCAGGTGCGGCAGCACCGAGGTGTACCAGGATCCCGGGCCGACGATGATCCAGTCGGCCCGGCCCAGCGCCTCGATCACGTCCTCCGCCACCTGCGGCCGCGGCGGCGTCAGCCGCAGGCCCTCGACCCGTCCGTCGGCGGTCGCGACCTGCCACTGGCCGGCGACGGTGCGCAGCTGGCCGTCCGCGGACCGCACGTCGGCCTCGATGTCCAGGGGCTCCAGCGCCATCGGCAGGACGCGCCCCCGCGCGCCGAGCAGCTCGGCCATCTGGTCGAGCCCTTCGACCGGGTCGTCGAGGATCTGCCACAGCGCCACGATCAGCAGGTTGCCCAGCGAGTGGCCGTCGAGCTCGCCGTCGGTGGCGAACCGGTGCTGGATGACGTCACCCCAGATCGAACCCCAGTCGGAGTCCTCGCACAGGGCGGCCAGCGCCATCCGCAGGTCGCCCGGAGGAAGCACGGGCATCTCGGTGCGGATCCGGCCGGAGGAGCCGCCGTTGTCGGCGACGGTGACCACGGCCGTGATGTCGTCGGTCAGCAGGCGCAGCGCCCGCAGGTTCGCGGCCAGGCCGTGCCCGCCGCCGAGGGCGACGACGCGCAGAGGCCGCTGGGGGTCTCCGATGCGTCCGCGCCGGGCTCTGCCGGAACGGTCGGCGCCGCGCAGATGGCGGCGCCCGGAGCGGGCGGCGATGCTCATTCCCGCCCCAGATCGCGGTGGCGGATGCGCACGGCGTGGCCGGCTCCGCGCAGCGAGTCGCCGATCCGGTCGGCGATGGCGACCGAGCGATGCTTGCCGCCGGTGCACCCGATGGCCAAGGTGGTGAAGTGCTTGTTCTCGACGCTGTAGCCGCGCAGCACGGGAATGATCATCTCGAGGTACCTGTCGACGAACTCGGCGGCGTTGGCATCGCCCAGGACGAAGTCCGCGACCTCCTGGTCGGTCCCGCGCAGAGGTTTCAGCTCGGGCACCCAGTACGGGTTGGGGATGAAGCGGACGTCGCTGACGTGGTCCGCCTCCAGCGGGATGCCGTACTTGAAGCCGAAGGACAGCATGGTCACGGTCAGCCGCTGCTCGTCACTGGTGCCGAAGACGCTGCGCATCTTCATCGTCAGCTCGTGGACGTTCAGCGGAGACGTGTCGATGACCAGGTCCGCCATCCGGCGGTACGGGGCGAGCATCTCCCGTTCGCGGCGTATCCCCTCCAGCACGCCCTCCTCGCCCTGCAGCGGGTGGGGGCGGCGCACCGAGTCGAAGCGGCGCACGAGGGTGGACTCGTCGGCGGTCAGGAACAGCAGGCGCAGGCGGAGATCGGCCCGTCGCAGCTGGGCGACCACGTCGGAGAGCTCGTTGAAGAACGGACCGGAGCGGGGGTCGACGACGACGGCGAAACGGTTCTCGCGGCCCACGGCGGAGGCGCGCAGCTCGTACAGCGTGCTGATCAGCTGCGGCGCGATGTTGTAGACGACGTACCAGCCCATGTCCTCGAGCGCGTGGGCGGCGGTCTCACGGCCGGCACCTGCCAGGCCGGTGATGATGACGACGTCGCCCATCGTGTCGGAGCGGGGGGCCAGCGGGGGTTCGTCGTGCACCAGGCATTCCTTCCGGGGTCGTGGGCTGGGGACGGAGGGGATCAGCGCTCCAGGATCTCGCCGGTCGCCATGTCCACCGCGACGTCGATCGTGCCATCCTCCCCGGCCTCCGCGTCACCGGCGGAAGCGCTCCCGGTCTCGGCTCCGGTGGACGTCGCTTCGTCGGATCGTAGCGCGGCCAGGATCTGCGCGGCCAACGCGGGACCGATCCCCTCGACCTGCTGGAGGTCGTCCTCGGACGCCTGACGGATCGCCGAGACGGTCACGAAGCGGTCGAGCAGAGCACGGCGCCGGGCAGGGCCCAGCCCCGCAATGCCGTCCAGGGCGCTGGCCTGCATGGCGCGCCCGCGCTTGGAGCGGTGGTAGGTGATGGCGAAGCGGTGGGCCTCGTCACGCAGGCGCTGGACCAGGAACAGGGCCTCGCTGGTGCGCGGCAGGATCACGGGATAGTCGTCGCCCGGCAGCCAGATCTCCTCCAGCCGCTTGGCGATGCCGGCCAGGGCGATGTCGGTGATGCCGAGGTCGTCGAAGGCGCGCTGGGCCGCAGCGACCTGGGGCGGGCCGCCGTCGACGAGGATCAACGAGGGCGGGTAGGCGAAGCGGCGGGCCTCCTCCTCCGTCTGCTCGGGCGGATCCAGGTGGTGCTTCAGGCGGCGGGAGATGACGTCGTACATCGAGGCGGTGTCATCCCGCGCCGCGTCACCGGTGACGGAATAGCGGCGGTACTCGCTCTTCTTGGGCAGCCCGTCCTCGAACACGACCTGGGAGCCGACGACGTTGGTGCCGTGGGAATGGGAGATGTCGAAGCATTCGATGCGCAGCGGCGGCTCGGCCAGGTCGAGGGCTTCGCCGAGGTCCTCGAGGGCCTTGGTGCGGGCGGTGAGGTCGCCGGAGCGCTTGAGCCGATGCAGCCGCAGCGCCTCCTGCGCGTTCTCGGTGACGGTCGACAGCAGGTTCTTCTTCTCACCCCGCTGGGGGATCCGCAGATCCACCTGCTTGCCGATCAGTTCGAGCACCTGGTCACGGTTCGTGGGCTGGACCGGGACCAGCACCTCCTTGGGCGCAGCGCCCTCGGTGTACAGGGTGGTCACGGCCCGCTCGATCAGGTCGCCGGCGGTGGAGGCGTCGAGGATCTCCGCGGTCCAGCCGCGCTGGCCGCGGATCCGGCCGCCGCGGACGTGGAAGACCTGGACGGACGCCTCGAGCTCGTCCTGCGCGAGGCCGATCAGATCGGCGTCGGTGGCGTCGGAGAGGACGACCGAGTTCTTCTCCATCACCTTGTTCAGCGCTTCGAGGTCATCGCGCAGCCCGGCGGCGGTCTCGTAGTCCATGGCCGCGGCGGCCTCGCGCATCTGCTTCTCGATGCGGCGGGTGTAGGTCGCGGTGTTGCCGGCCATGAAGTCCGCGAACTGCTCGGCGAGCTTGCGATGCTCGTCCTGGGAGATGTCCCCGACGCAGGGCGCGGAGCACTTGCCGATGAAGCCGAGCAGGCAGGGCCGCCCGGAGCGCTCGGCCCGTCGGTACACGCCGGGCGTGCAGGAGCGGACGGGGAAGACCCGGAGCATCAGGTCGAGGGTCTCGCGGATCGCGCCGACCTGGGGGTAGGGACCGAAGGTGCGGTCGCCCTTGGCGCGGGGACGACGGGTGATGTGCACCCGCGGCACCTTCTCCCCCATGGTCAGCACGAGATACGGGTAGGACTTGTCGTCACGGAACTTGACGTTGAACCGCGGGTCGAACTCCTTGATCCACGTGTACTCGAGGGTGAGGGCCTCCACCTCGGTGCCGACCACTGTCCACTCCACGCCGGCGGCGGTGGTGACCATGCGCCGGGTGCGCTCGTGCAGGGCCGCGAGGTCCTGGAAGTAGTTCGACAGCCGCTGGCGGAGGTTCTTCGCCTTGCCGACGTAGATCACGCGGCCGTGCTCGTCGCGGAACCGGTAGACCCCCGGCCGGGTGGGGATGGTCCCGGTCGCGGGACGGTAGGTGGCGGGGTCGGCCATGGCGGATCAGGCCCCGGCCGGCACGCCGACCCGGTTCGAGCGGCCGGAGGCCAGCAAGGGCGCGAGGAAGTTGCCGGTGTACGAGCCCTCGACCGCGGCGACCTGTTCGGGGGTGCCGGTGGCGACGATACGGCCGCCGCCCGCGCCGCCGTCGGGGCCCAGATCGATGACGTGGTCGGCGGTCTTGATGACATCGAGATTGTGCTCGATGACGATCACGGTGTTGCCCTTGTCGACGAGACCGCCGAGCACCTCGAGCAGCTTGCGCACGTCCTCGAAGTGCAGGCCGGTGGTCGGCTCGTCGAGCACGTAGATGGTGCGCCCGTTGGAGCGCTTGTGCAGCTCGGCGGAGAGCTTGACGCGCTGCGCCTCCCCGCCGGAGAGGGTGGTCGCGGACTGGCCGAGCTTCACGTAGCCCAGGCCCACGTCCACCAGTGTCTGCATCTGGCGGCGGATCGCGGGGACGGCGTCGAAGAACTCGAGCGCCTCGGCGATGGACATCGCGAGCACCTCGGCGACGTTCTTGTCCTTGAACTTCACCTCGAGGGTCTCGCGGTTGTAGCGCTGGCCCTTGCACACCTCGCACTGGACGTACACGTCGGGCAGGAAGTTCATCTCGATCTTCAAGGTGCCGTCGCCCGAGCAGGCCTCGCAGCGGCCGCCCTTGACGTTGAAGGAGAAGCGCCCGGCGGTGTACCCGCGCACCTTCGCCTCGTTGGTCTGGGCGAACAGGGTGCGCACCCGGTCCCATACCCCGGTGTAGGTGGCGGGGTTCGAGCGCGGGGTGCGGCCGATGGGCGACTGGTCGACGTGGACGACCTTGTCGAGGTGCTCGAGGCCGGTGACGCGCTTGTGCCGTCCCGGCACGATCCGGGCGCGGTTGAGCTCCTTGGCCAGCACGGAGTACAGCACGTCGTTGACCAGGGACGACTTTCCGGAGCCGGAGACGCCGGTGACGGCGGTGAGCACGCCGAGCGGGAAGCTGACGTCCTGGCCCGTGAGGTTGTTGGCGCGGGGCGCGACGACCTTGATCATGCGCTGCCGGTCCACGGGGCGGCGGGTCAGCGGCAGCGGGATCTCGAGCTCCCCGGAGAGGTAGCGCCCGGTCAGGCTGCGCGGGTTCGTCCGCAGCTCCTCGACCGGTCCGGAGTGGACGACCTGGCCGCCGTGCTCGCCGGCCAGCGGGCCGAAATCGACCACCCAGTCCGCCGCGTTCAGCGTGTCCTCGTCGTGCTCGACGACGATCAGGGTGTTGCCGAGATCCCGCAGCCGGGTGAGGGTCTTGATGAGACGCTCGTTGTCGCGCTGGTGGAGACCGATCGAGGGCTCGTCGAGCACGTACAGCACACCGACCAGGCCGGAGCCGATCTGGGTGGCCAGGCGGATGCGCTGTGCCTCACCGCCGGAGAGCGTCCCGGCCGCGCGGGCCAGGGTGAGGTAGTCCAGGCCCACGTCGAGCAGGAAGCCGAGGCGGGCGCGGATCTCCCGCAGCACCTCGTCGGCGATCGCGGCCTCGCGCACCCCGAGCCGGAGGCCCTCGTGGAACTCGAGGGCGTCGCGGATCGACATCTCGCACACCTCGGCGATGGAGCGGCCGCCGACGGTCACGGCGAGCACCTCGGGGCGCAGCCGGGCGCCCTGGCACGTGGGGCAGGGCACCTCGCGCATGAACTGCTCGTAGCGCTCCTTGGCCCAGTCCGATTCGGTGTCGGAGTGGCGGCGCTGGAGGAAGTGCAGGATCCCCTCGAAACCGGTGGAATAGGTGCGCTCGCGTCCGAACCGGTTGCGGTAGCGCACGTGGACCTGGAAGTCGTTGCCGTGCAGCAGCGCCTCCTTGGCGCGCTGCGGCAGGGCCCGCCACGGGGTGTCCATCGAGAAGCTGAGCTCCTCGGCGAGCCCGGCCATGACCTCCTGATGGTGGTCGGCAGAGCCCATGGTCCACGGCGCGATGGCTCCCTGGGCGAGGCTGAGGTCCTCGTCGGGGATCACCAGCTCGGGGTCGACCTCGAGGCGCATGCCCAGGCCCGTGCATTCGGGGCACGCGCCATAGGGGGCGTTGAACGAGAAGGTGCGCGGCTCGATGTCGTCGATGGCCAGGGGGTGGTCGTTGGGGCAGGCGCGCTTCTCGGAGAAGCGGCGGGTGCGCTCCTCGGAGTCCTCGTCGACGTCGACGAAGTCGACCACCACGAGCCCGTCGGCCAGGCGCAGCGCGGTCTCGACGGAGTCGGTCAGGCGGCGCCGTGAATCGGGCTTTGCGGCCAGGCGGTCCACGACCACGTCGATGGTGTGCTTGAACTTCTTGTCGAGCGTGATCTCCTCGTCCAGGCGCCGCGTCTTCCCGTCGATCCGGGCGCGGGCATAACCCTGGGAGCGCAGCGAGCTGATCAGGTCGACGTGCTCCCCCTTGCGGCCCTGGACCACGGGGGCCAGCAGCTGGAAGCGGGTCCCCTCAGGCTGCTCCAGCAGGGAGTCGACGATCTGCTCGGCCGAGGAGGAGCTGACCTCCTCGCCGCAGATCGGGCAGTGCTGGACGCCGGTGCGGGAGAACAGCAGGCGGAGGTAGTCGTAGATCTCCGTGATGGTGCCGACGGTCGAGCGCGGGTTGCGGTTGGTCGACTTCTGGTCGATGGAGACCGCGGGCGAGAGCCCTTCGATGAGATCGACGGAGGGCTTGTCCATCTGGCCGAGGAACTGCCGGGCGTAGGCCGACAACGACTCCACGTACCGGCGCTGGCCCTCGGCGAAGATCGTGTCGAACGCCAGGGAGCTCTTGCCGGACCCGGACAGCCCGGAGAAGACCACCAGGCGGTTCCGGGGGATGTCGATGTCGATGTTCTTGAGGTTGTGCTCGCGCGCACCACGAACGACGAGGGATTCAGTCACCGCTCCATCCTACGAGCGCGCTGCGACGTTCGAACAGCTGTTCGCCGGAGATCCTCGCGACATCTGCCGATCCCCGCGACATACTGGGGCCATGGTCGAGAACGAGTACACCGGACATGTCGAACCCCACGGCCCAAGCGCGGTGCGGTCCTTCGCCGCCCTCGAGATCCGCAAGGCCTCCGTGGGGCCGATGGACAACAACGCCTATCTGCTCACCTGCCGCGACACCGGCGCGCAGCTGCTGATCGACGCGGCCGCCGACGCCGACCGTCTGCAGGCACTGGTGGCCGAGGGCTCAGGCTCCCGCACCGGTGCCGGCTCCGCCGGTCGCCTCGACACGATCGTCACCACGCATCGTCACCACGACCACGTCGGCGCTCTCGAGGAGCTGGTCTCCGCGACCGGTGCCCGCACGGCCGCCGGCGCGGAGGACGCTCCTGCCATCGCCGTGCCGACGGATGTGCAGCTGACCCACGGCGAGGTGCTCGAGGTCGGCCGGCAGCGCCTCGAGGTGATCGCCCTGCGGGGCCACACCCCCGGGTCCGTCGCGCTGCTGTGGCGCGGCGGTGAGGCCGGCGACCATCTGTTCACCGGCGACTCCCTGTTCCCCGGCGGCGTGGGCAACACGGAGAACGACTCGCTGCGCTTCTTCCAGCTGCTCGACGACGTCGAGGAGCGCATCTTCGATGTGCTGCCGGACGAGACCTGGGTCTACCCCGGGCACGGGGACGACACCACCCTCGGCGCCGAGCGGCCCTCGCTGCCGCAGTGGCGCGAGAGGGGCTGGTGACCAGCACGGCCGATCCCGCCTGGTGCGTCATCGGCCGTGCCGGCGGCGGTGACGTGGTGATCGTCGATCTCGACGAGCACGGGCAGGAGATCGACCGCATCGCTCTGGGAGCCGACGAGCTTCCCGCCCACATCGCCCACCGCGAGCACCGACGCCACCGCTGGGTGTGGAGCGACGCGGCGACCTGGTACCCGCGCGCGCTCGCAGCGGGCGTCACCGTCGAGCGCTGCCATGATCTGCGCCTGGTCCACCGGATCCTGCGCCATTCGCAGCTGGTCGCGGAACCGGAGGCGATCCGGGAGGCCACAGCCTGGGACGTCCCGATCGAACAGCACCCCGGCGCCGGCGAGGAGAGAGGCGCCGGCGCGACCCTGTTCGACCTGGACTCCTCGGCCCGGACCGACGGCGTTCCCCACCAGATCGAGGCCGCGCTCGCCGAATTCGCTCGCCAGCGCCGCGCCGTCGACGGGTCCATCGACCCCGCGCGACTGCGCCTGCTGGTCGCCGCGGAATCGGCCGGCGCGCTGATCGCCGCCGAGCTGCACGCCGCCGGGATCCCGTGGGACACGGCCGAGCACGACCGGATCCTGCGCGATGCCATGGGGCCGCGTCCCCCAGCAGGGCAGAGCCCGGCGGGGATGGTGGGGGCCGCCGCGGAGGTCCGCGCGGCCCTCGGTGATCCGCAGCTGAGCCTCGACTCGCCACCCCGGCTGCTGCGCGCACTGCACCGCGCCGGGATCGACGTCGAATCGACCTCGCAATGGGAGCTGACCCGCTTCGACCACCCCGCGATCGAGCCGCTGCTGCGCTACAAGAAGATGTCGCGGCTGCTCACCGCCAACGGCTGGACCTGGCTCGAGGAATGGGTCCACGACGGCCGGTACCGGCCGGTCTACGTTCCTGGGGGCGTCGTGACCGGCCGCTGGGCCTCCAGCGGCGGCGGGGCTCTGCAGATCCCGCGGCAGCTGCGCCCGGCGCTGCGGGCCGACGACGGCTGGCGCCTGGTCAGCGCCGACGTCTCACAGCTGGAGCCGCGCGTGCTCGCGGCGATGTCCGCCGATCCGGCGATGGTCGCGGCGGGCGCCGGCAAGGACCTCTACTCGGGGATCGTCGAGGCGGGGATCGTGGACAGCCGCCAGGAGGCGAAGATCGGTGTGCTCGGCGCTCTGTACGGCGGCACGACCGGTGACAGCGGGCGGGTGGTGCCCCGGCTGCGGCAGAACTTCCCCCGCGCCATGGCACTCGTGGATGGTGCCGCGCAGGTGGGCGAGCGCGGCGGCACGGTCTCCACGTGGCTCGGTCGCTCCTCCCTCGCCCCCGAGCCCGCATGGAACCAGGCGCAGAACCAGGCCTACCTGCCCGACGCCGAACCCGGCGAGCAGGAAAGAGCACGCCGCTCCGCCCGCGACCGGGGACGCTTCACCCGCAACTTCGTGGTCCAGGGAACCGCCGCCGAATGGGCACTGTCGTGGATGGCTGCGCTGCGCCTGGCGCTGGCCCGGTTCGAGCCGGTGGCCGCGGCCGACGCGGCGACGCCGTCGGGGCCCGTGTTCGCGCGGCGCGCGCACCTGGCCTTCTTCCTCCACGACGAGGTGATCGTGCACGCTCCGGCCGCCCAGGCCGACGCGGTCGCCGACGCCATCCGCAGCGCCGCCGATGCCGCCGGTCGGTTGCTGTTCCCCAGCAGTCCCATCGACTTCCCCCTGGACCTGACCATCACGGAGCGCTCGCCGACGAAGTGACGTCACGTCGATCCAGGTCCGGCGTCCCCGCCCCGCCGTCCCCGCTCCAGGCTCCGCCCCCTGCTCCTTCCTCCCCAGCGCTCCGCGGTCCACACCGCGTCGGCTGCTGCGTCGTCGGTCACACCCCTCTGATGGACTGGGCTCGGAAGCCAGATCAACTGCCGGTTGGAGACCGCCATGACCATCACCCCGCTGCCGTCGCGATCGTCCGAGCACCGGCGCCGCTCCCGCATCGCTCGGCAGGAAGCCGAGGCGCTGGGCGAGCAGATCCAGCAGCAGGCCGCGTTCATCGCCGAGGCCACCTGCGACATGTTGCTGTCGCTGGCCGATTTCGATGCCCGGGACGGGGTGAGCTGGTACGTGGGGCTGAAGTCGACGGCGCACTGGCTGGCATGGGCCTGCTCCATGACCCCGGGCACCGCCCGCGAGCACGTCCGGGTAGCACGGGCTCTGCCGGAGGCGCCGCTGACGGTCGCGGAGTTCCGCGCCGGCCGCCTGTCCTTCTCCAAAGTCCGCGAGATCACCCGCGTCACCGACCGTGTCGACGAAGCCGTGCTGGTGGACATGGCCCGGGCGATGACCGCCTCCCAGCTGGCACGGACCATCTCCTCGTTCCGCGCTGTCGACGGCAGCCGGCTCGGCCAGGATGCCGTGCGCCACGGTCGCTGGCAGACTCGGGACGACGGCATGGTCGAGATCCGGGCGGTGCTGCCCGCCGAGACGGGTGCCGAGGTGGTCACCGCCCTGGATCTGGCCCTGGACCGGGACGGCCACGATCCCTCCTCGCTCGATCCCGGATCGGACGAACCTCCGAGCGACGAGGCCGCGATAGCAGTGGTCACGACCACGCCGACCCTGGAGCAGCGCAAGGCCGACGCCCTGCACAGCGTGGCTCGGAGCTTTCTCGACTCCGTGCCCGGCGACCGTTCCGGGGAGGACCGTCACCTGGTAGTCGTCCAGGTCAGCGCCGAGGCGCTGACCGGATCCGTTCCTGCGGGAACGCCCTCTCGCGAGTCCGCGCCGACCGCCGACCACGGTGCCGTTGACACGGGGCGGGACGCTGCGCCCGCGCCCCGGCCCGCCACTGCGCCCGCACCCCTGCCCGCCGCTCCCGCCGCTCCCGGCGTTCCCGGCGTTCCCGCGGGAACGTTCCAGCGCTGCGCTGTGGTGGGCCAGGGTCCCCTGGAATCTCGTACCGCGGAGCGGCTGGCCTGTACCGGGAAGGTCGCACTGATGGTCACCGACGCCGGTGGCGAGGTGCTCCATCTGGGCAGGTCCCAGCGCCTCGCCTCCCGTGCTCAGCGCCGCGCGCTCCGCCTGCGCGACACCGTCTGCACGTTCCCCGGCTGCCACCAGAGCCGACATCTCGATGCCCACCACACCACTGCCTGGTCGCGGGGCGGCGCCACGGACATCGAGGACCTGGCGCTGCTGTGCCGGCGCCACCACGTGATGGTCCACGAAGGCGGTCTGCACCTCGCCCCCGACCCTGCCCGGACCACTGCGCTTCAGCCGCGGTTCCAGGTGCTCGACGACACCGGGCGCCCCGTGCAGGCGCGCTGGCCCGCCCAGCATGATCGGATGAGCGTGCGCGAGGTGCCCCTCCCCCTCTCGAGCACTGCGAACGATGCAGACCCGGATCGAATCGCTGCGACCACAGGGGGCGCCGGGTTCAGTCTCGCGGACTGCGTCGAGGTCCTCTGCCACAGCGTGGTGGAACCGGCCGCGTGATGGCCCGCCACGGCAGCGTGCCCAGACCCCGCTGACGGCGTGGCTCAGCTCGAGCGCTGGACCTGACGCAGCTCCTTCTTGAGCTCCTGGACCTCATCGCGCAGTCGGGCGGCGACCTCGAAGTTGAGGTTCTCCGCGGCCTGGTGCATCTGCGCGGTCATCTCGTCGATCATGCCGGTCAGCGACCCGACCGGATCGTCCCCGAGGTCGACGGTCCGGTTGCTGACGGCATCGACCGCGTTCGAACGGGCCTTGTCACGCTGGACCCGCTCCTTGCCCGAGCGATAGTCGGTGGCCATCAGGGTCTCGGTGTCGATGTCCTCGCGGGCCAGCATGTCGGTGACATCGGCGATGCGCTTGCGCAGCGGGGTCGGGTCGATGCCGTGCTCGGTGTTGTAGGCGATCTGCTTCTCGCGGCGCCGGTTGGTCTCGTCGATCGCCGCCTTCATCGAGTCGGTCACCGTATCGGCGTACATGTGGACCTGGCCGTAGACGTTTCGGGCGGCGCGACCGATGGTCTGGATCAACGAGGTCTGGGAGCGCAGGAAGCCTTCCTTGTCCGCGTCCAGGATCGCGACCAGGGAGACCTCCGGCAAGTCCAGGCCCTCACGCAGCAGGTTGATGCCGACCAGCACGTCGTACTCCCCGGCGCGCAGCGAACGCAGCAGTTCGACCCGGCGCAGGGTGTCGACGTCGGAGTGGAGGTACTGCACGCGCACCCCGTTCTCCAGCAGGAAGTCCGTGAGGTCCTCGGCCATGCGCTTGGTCAGCGTGGTCACCAGCACTCGTTCGTCACGCTGGACGCGCTTCTCGATCTCCTCGCGCAGATCGTCGATCTGGCCCTTGACGGGCTTGACCACGACCTCGGGGTCGATCAGACCCGTCGGGCGGATGATCTGCTCGACCACCCCGCGCGACTTGCCGAGCTCGTAGTCCGCCGGCGTCGCGGAGAGGTAGACCGTCTGGCCGGTGCGCTCGGTGAACTCGGAGAACGTCAGCGGCCGGTTGTCCAGCGCGCTGGGCAGGCGGAAGCCGAAGTCGACCAGGGTGCGCTTGCGGGAGCGGTCCCCCTCGTACATCGCCCCGATCTGCGGGACGGTCACGTGGGACTCGTCGATGACCAGCAGGAAGTCCTCGGGGAAGTAGTCCATCAGCGTGTTCGGCGCGGTGCCCGGCGCGCGACCATCCAGATGACGGGAGTAGTTCTCCACGCCGTTGGTCGATCCCATCTGGCGCAGCATCTCGAGATCGTGGGTGGTGCGCATCCGCAGCCGCTGCGCCTCGAGCAGCTTGTCCTGGCTCTCGAGGTGCTCCAGCTGCTCGGCGAGCTCGACCTCGATCGACTCGATGGCGCGAGAGAGCCGCTCGGGGCCGGCGACGTAGTGGGAGGCGGGGAAGATGTGGATGTGGTCCTCCTCGCGGATGACCTCACCCGTCATCGGGTGCAGCGTGTACAGGGCGTCGATCTCGTCGCCGAAGAACTCGATGCGGATCGCGAGCTCCTCGTACATCGGGATGATCTCCACGGTGTCACCGCGCACCCGGAAGGTGCCCCGCTCGAAGGCGACGTCGTTGCGGTCGTACTGCATGTCCACGAAGCGCTGGAGCAGCTGATCGCGATCGAGCTGGTCACCGCGAGCCAGCTGAACCATGCGATCGACGTACTCCTGAGGGGTGCCCAGGCCGTAGATGCAGGAGACCGAGGAGACCACCACGACGTCGCGGCGGGTCAGCAGGGAGTTGGTCGCGCTGTGGCGCAGCCGCTCGACCTCGGCGTTGATCGAGGAGTCCTTCTCGATGTAGGTGTCGGACTGCGGGACGTACGCCTCGGGCTGGTAGTAGTCGTAGTACGAGACGAAGTACTCCACGGCGTTGTGCGGCAGCAGCTCGCGGAACTCGCTGGCCAGCTGCGCGGCCAGGGTCTTGTTGTGCGCCATGATCAGTGTGGGTCGCTGGACCTGCTCGATCAGCCACGCCGTGGTGGCCGATTTGCCGGTGCCGGTCGCGCCCAGCAGCACGACATCCTGCTCGCCGTCGTTGATGCGGCGGGCGAGATCGGCGATCGCCGTCGGCTGGTCGCCCGAGGGGCTGTACTCGGAGACGACCTCGAAGGGATGCTCGGCGCGGACCAGATCGGTGACAGGACGCATGTCTCCGAGCCTACGACGCGGGCCCGACGGACGACGGGACGTGCTCGTCGAGGATGCGTGAGAGTGCTCTCGTGGCTCTGCGGTCCAGGACCTCACGGCCGGCGGTGTTCAGCACCAGGCGATCGGCCCGACGGATCCTCTCGAGGTCGGTGACCTGCGCCGCCATCACCGACTCGACGTAGGCGCGGTCCCGCCCGCGGTCGCGGACCACGCGGGCGATCCGGTCCTCGCGACGCGCGAGGACCGCGACGACGCCTCCGTACTCAGCGTCCCTGTGCTTCTCCAGCAGCAGCGGGCTGTCGTGGATCACGAGCGCCTCCCCCGCCGCGGCGGCCTCGGCCTCCTCCCGCGCGACCTCCTCGTCGACGCGGGAGAGCACGATCGCTTCGAGATCGGCCCGGGCTGTGGAGTCCGCGAAGACCAGGTTGGCGAGCGCGGCCCGGTCCATGGTCCCCGCCGCGTTGCGGTACTCCTCGCCGAAGCGGGCGACGGCTTCCTCGACTCCCGGTCCGGGAACGTCGAGCACAGCCCTGGAATAGGCGTCCAGATCAAGCACTCGGTGCCCGGCGTTCCGCCAGATCGCCGCGACGGTCGACTTCCCGGAGCCGATGCCGCCGGTCAGGCCGATGCGCAGCAGCGGGCTCTCAGCGGACATGGCCCGATCCTACGGCGTGCCCGGAGCCTGCCCTGCGGCGCGCCCGTCAGTTGCCGGAGTCAGAGCCGTCACGGCAGCGTTCCCGCAGGCCGGATCGCGGTTTACGGTTCAAGGGTGGATCCCCTCGAACTGCTCGTGACCAACGACCTCCTGCGCGTCCTGGACCTGCTGGGGGTCTTCGTCATGGGCGTGGCCGCCGGGGCGCTGGCCTCCCGGCTGAACTTCGATGCGGTGGGGTTCGCGATCATCGGCATCGCCGCCGGTCTGGGCGGCGGCATCGTGCGTGACCTGATCCTGGATTACGGCACCCCGGCCGCCTTCGACGGGCCCTGGTACCTGGCCTGCGCGCTCGGCGGCTCGCTGTTCTCCTTCGTGATCTCGGCCGAGGGGACCCTGTGGCGGCGTCTGGTCACGGGGCTGGACATCATGGCGATGGGACTGTGGGCGGCAACCGGGACGGCCAAATCGCTCGGGTACGGGCTCGACGTGCTGCCGGCGATCCTGCTGGGCGTGGCCAGCGCGGTCGGCGGGGGCGTGATCCGTGATGTGCTGGTGGGGCGGATCCCGGCGATCTTCGGCGGCGGCCCGCTGTACGCGACCGGCGCGTTCCTCACGGCCCTGCTGACCTGGGTGGTGTTCGCGCTGGGCATGCCGGCCCCATGGGTGCTCGGTGCCGTCGGCATCGGGGCTGTGCTCGCCGGGCTCGCGGCCTGGCGGCAGTGGACGCTGCCCGCGCACAGCGAATGGCAGGTGACCATGTCCGCCTCGCAGCTGAAGGCCCTGGTGCGACGCACCCGGCGCAGCGAACGCACCCGGGTGGCGATGGAGACCGGCACGATCCCGGTGGTCGATGACTCCGTCGATGATCTCGCCGAGGACGTGACGTCGAACGACGCCGACGCTTCGTCGTACGCGGAGCGCGCCTTCGACGACGAGGCCGATGAGCTCGACGACGCCGTGGCTCCTGAGGCCGGCGAGGACGATGACTCGATGACGCTCCGCACCGACCGTTCCGACGACCCGGGAGATCCTCCATGGCCCTCATCGACCTGACGCATCCGATAGCCCCCGGTATGACCATGCACCCCGGCGTTCCTGCGCCCCGGATCCACGATGTCCTCACCTTCGAGGACTCCCGGTCGCACTACGCCCCGGGAACCGAGTTCCGTATCGCGTCCGTCGAACTGGCGACCAGCACGGGCACCTACCTCGACGCTCCGCAGCACCGGTTCCCGAACGGGACGGACGTCGCAGATCTCGGCATCGATCGCCTGGCAGATGTGCCGGCCGTCGTGGTCGACGCCACCGGTGTCTCGGCAGTCGGCGCCGACCTCCTGCCCCAGCACGCTCCGGGGCACGCCGTGCTGATCCGCACCGACTGGGATCGACACTGGGGCACCGAGGAATATGGACGCAGCGAGCATCCGCACCTCACCGCGGCCGCGGCCGACCAGGTGGTGCGATCGGGCGCGGTACTCGTGGGAATAGATTCGGTCAATATCGACGCCACCACGGGGGCCGAGCGCCCGGTGCACTCGACACTGCTCGGCCACGGCGTACTCATCGTCGAGAACCTGACGCGGTTGAATGCGCTGCCCAGTGACGGAGCGTTGTTCTCCGCGGTTCCGCTTCCTGTGTCCGGCGCCCCGTCCTTCCCCGTCCGCGCATACGCCCGTGTGGGGTGAGGCGCTCAGGGACGCAGCAGCGTGAGCATGCGCGCGACCTCCCCGGCCTCGAGCTGGCCGGGCGCGGACCCCTCACCGACGGCCGCGAAGGTGGCGGCGCCGGCGAACGTCTCCGCAGCGACCCGGCTGACCGCGCCGAGCGAGCCCATGCTGATCGCGATGTGCGGGCCGAACCCGTCGCCGGCGACCTCGACGCTTGCCGAGAGCAGGGAGAGCACGTCCCGGGCATCACGCGGGGTCACGGCGATCTTCGGCAGGTCGGCGCCGAGCCGGCGCTGGGTACGCAGGATCTCGGCCATCTCGTCCTCCGGCGGGGTGCGCTCGAAGTCGTGGAACGATCCCACCACCGCGAGCCCCAGCGCGTGCGCCGAGGCGATGACCGAGGCCACGGTCTCGGGCGATCGGGAAGTCTCCACGTCCACGAGATCGGCGAAGCCGCCCGCCATCACCGCCTCGAGAGTTGCTGCGAGCTCGTCGTCGGAGATCTCCCGACTCCCGCCCTCGGCAGAGGTGCGCAGCGTGACCAGCAGGGCACGATCCTGCCCCAGTAGCTCGCGCAGGGCCGGGAGCGCCGCGACGGCGGCGTCCCGGTGCGCGGCGACATCCAGGTCCGGGCGGAATCGGTCCAGGCGCCACTCGAGGACCCGGCCGGGCGAGTCGGTGGCAGCGCGCGCCTGGTCCAGGACGGCACCCTGGTCCGCGCCCGTGACCGGGACGATGATCTCCGGCCGCCCGCGGCCGAGCTCGATCCCGCGCACCCTCACGACACCGGCATCGGCGGCAGGACCGCCGGCCGCGGGGCCGTCGGCCGCCGGGGAGCCGGAGTCGCCTGAACGTGTCACGGGATCGCCTCAGTCCGCGGTGATCGCCGCGTAGGCGGACAGCAGCAGGGCCGGGTCGGGTCCCTCGAGCCGTGAGACGTGCCCGATCCGATCGAGCACCACGAAGCGCAGCAGACCGGCCCGGGTCTTCTTGTCGCGCTTCATGGCGTCCTCGAGCTTCGGCCACTGCCGGTCGCGGTAGGTGACCGGCAGCCCGAGGGATGTGAGGACGCTGCGGTGACGATCGACGTCGGCCTCGGAGAGCTTGCCGGCGAGGTGGGACAGCTCGGCGGCGAACATCATGCCGACGGAGACGGCGGCACCGTGACGCCATTGGTACCGCTCGTTGCGCTCGATGGCGTGGCCGAGGGTGTGCCCGTAGTTGAGGATCTCGCGCTCGCCCGCCTCGCGGAGGTCCGCGGAGACCACTCGGGCCTTGACCCTGATGGCGCGCTCGACGACCTCGCGGAACGCTGCCGAGGAGATGTCCAGGACGGCCTCGGGATCCTCCTCGACGAGCTCCAGGATCCGCTCGTCCTCGATGAAACCGGCCTTGACCACCTCGGCGAGACCGGCGGCGGTGTCGTGATGGCCGAGCCCCGCGAGCACATCGAGGTCAGCGAGAACGGCGATCGGGGGATGGAAGGCGCCGACGAGGTTCTTGCCCTCGGCGGTGTTGATACCGGTCTTCCCGCCCACGGCGGCGTCGACCATGGCGGCGACCGTGGTCGGGACCTGCAGCACGTCGACGCCGCGCAGCCACGAGGCGGCGACGAAGCCGGCCAGGTCGGTGGCCGCTCCCCCGCCCAGGCCGATCACGAGGTCGCCGCGGCCGATCTCCGCCTGCCCGCACACGCCCCAGAGAAAGCCGGCCACCTGCGCGGTCTTCGCCTCCTCCCCGTCGGGGACCTCGGCGGCGAAGGCGTCGCGTCCGGCCTCGGCGATCGACGCCCGGATCTCCTCGGCGACCTCGCGCAGGCTCGGCTGGTGGACGATGACCACGCGCCGCACCCGGTCCGGGATCATCGCGGGGATCTCGGGCAGGATGCCCCGGCCGACGCGGACGTCGTACCCGCCGCTCGGCGTGGTCACGGGGATCACGGTGGTGCTCATGGTCTCTCCTTCTCGGGGCGGGCCAGCAGGTCCTCCCCCAGCATGTCGGTGATGGTGCGCGCGACGGTCGCGGAACTGCCCCGGCGGGCGTCAACCCTCCATCGTGCGAGCTCGCGATAGACCGGATCGCGCTCGAGCAAGAGCTCCCGCCAGCGCTGCAGCGGATCCTGCCCGGTGAGCATGGGCCGGCCGGCCCCGCGGCCCAGGCGTCGGGCGACGGTCTCCTCGTCGACCTCGAGCAGCACCACCGGGCCGCCGCGCAGACGGTCGCGGGACGCGGGGGTCATGACCGCTCCGCCGCCCAGAGCCAGCACTCCGCCGTGGGTCTCCAGAGCGCGGGCGAGGACGCCGGCTTCGAGCTCGCGGAAACCGGCCTCGCCGTCGGCGGCGAAGATCTCCGGGATGGAGCGCCCGGCCTCCTCGACGATCAGGGCGTCCAGATCGGCGAACTCCATGTCGAGGCGGGCCGCGAGCTCCCGGCCCACGCTGGTCTTGCCGGCCCCCATGGGGCCCAGCAGGATGACCGCGGGACCGCTCACGAGGCCGTTTCCGGGCCGTGGCCGAGAATGCGGGACTGGAGGTCCCCGGTACCGGCGAGGTGCGCCCGGATCTCCTCGACGCTGTCGCCGCCGGTCTTCTCCAGCAGCGCGTCGGCAAGCGTGACGGCGACGACGGCCTCGGCGATGACGGCGGCGGGAGCGACCGCGCACACGTCGGAGCGCTGATGATTCGCACTGGTCTGCTCACCGGTGGCGACGTCGATGGTCCGCAGCGCGCGCGGCACCGTCGAGATGGGCTTCAGGCCGCCGCGCACACGCAGCACCTGGCCGTTGGTCATGCCGCCCTCGAGCCCTCCGGCGCGGTTGCTGGCGCGCGGGACGGCCGACGGGTTCCCCGCTGTGGCTGGGTCGGCGAGGATCTCGTCATGGGCGACGGAGCCGCGGCGGGCGGCGGTCGCGAAGCCGTCCCCGATCTCCACGCCCTTCATCGCCTGGATCGACATGACCGCCTGGGCGAGGCGGCCGTCGAGCTTGCGGTCCCATTGGGTGTGGGAGCCGAGGCCGACGGGAAGACCGTAGGCGAGCACCTCGACGACGCCGCCGAGGGTGTCACCGTCGGACTTGGCGGCGTCGACCTCGGCGACCATGGCCTCGGAGGTCTCGGGGTGGAAGCAGCGCAGCGGATCGCCGTCCAGGGCGCCGGCGTCGTCCGGGCCCGGCAGCGGGGCGTCCTCGGGAACGCGCACGGAGCCCACCGCAAGGGTGTGGGAGACCAGCCGGATGCCGGCGGCCTGCTCGAGCAGCGCCGCGGCCACGCGGCCGGCGACGACGCGGGCAGCGGTCTCGCGAGCGCTGGCGCGCTCGAGCACCGGCCGGGCGTCGTCGAAGCCGTACTTGAGCATGCCGGAGAGGTCGGCATGGCCGGGCCGGGGGCGGCTCAGCGGACGGTTCCGGGCGATCTCGCGCTCATCACCGGTGCCGGCGTCGACCAGGAGATCCTCGCGCGGGACCGGGTCGGCGCTCATGACCTTCTCCCATTTCGGCCATTCGGAGTTGGCGATCTCGATCGCCACGGGAGAGCCGAGCGTGCGGCCGTGCCGGAGCCCGCCGTGGATGGTCAGCACGTCCTGTTCGAACTTCTGACGGCTGCCGCGACCGTGGCCGAGACGGCGGCGCGCCAGGGCGGCCTGCAGATCGTCACTGGTCAGCTCGATGCCGGCAGGGACGCCGTCGAGCAGGGAGATGAGGGACGGGCCGTGGGATTCCCCGGCCGTGAGCCAGCGCAACATGGCCCCGATTCTCTCATGTGGCCGTGCGCGTACGAGCGGTCGTCCGCGCTGTGCGCAGGACCTCGGCCGAGGATCAGTCCTCGTCCAGCTCCTGGGACGACAGCGGCGTGAGGCGTTCGACCAGCGGGACGACGTCCGCGATGCCGCTGAGGACGCTGGTGGGCCGGAACGGGTACTTCGTGATCTCGTCCTCGCGGGTGGACCCGGACAGCACCAGCACGGACCGCATCCCTGCCTCGAGACCGGACTTCACGTCGGTGTCCATCCGGTCCCCGATCATCACCGAGGTCTCCGAGTGGGCTCCGAGCCGGTTCAGGGCCGTCCGCATCATCAGCGGGTTCGGCTTTCCGATGTAGTACGGGGAGATGCCGGTGGCGGCGGTGACCATCGCGGCGACGGCGCCGGTGGCCGGCAGCGGACCCTCGGCACTGGGCCCGGTCACGTCCGGGTTGGTGGCGATGAACTTCGCCCCGCGCTTGATCAGGCGGATCGCCCGTGCGATCGACTCGAAGGAGTAGGTCCGGGTCTCCCCCAGCACCACGAACTCCACGTCGGCGTCGGCGAGGATGAAGCCCTCCTCGTGCATCGCGCTGGTCAGGCCGGCCTCACCGATCACGTAGGCGGAGGAGCCGGGAGCCTGCTCGGCGAGGAACCGCGCGGTCGCCAGGGCGCTGGTCCAGATCGATTCCTCCGGGATGTCGATCCCGCTGCGCGAGAGGCGGGCGCGCAGGTCGCGCGGCGTGAAGATCGAGTTGTTCGTGAGCACCAGGAACGGGCGGGCGAGCCGCTGCAGTTCGGCGATGAAGTCGGCGGCGCCGGGCAGGGCGGCCTGCTCATGGACGAGGACGCCGTCCATGTCGGTCAGCCAGGAGTGGATCGGGTGATCTTCGAGCGCGGTGTTCATGAGCGCAGTCTCCCACCCCGGCGCGAGGATCTGCATCTCAGCTCGAGCGCGCTGATTCCGGCGATGCTGCCGGACGCACTGCGGCCCGGCCCCCGAGACGGGGACCGGGCCGCGGTGACGACTTCCCGGAGGATCAGCCGCCGGTCAGCTTGGCGCGCAGAGCGGCCAGCGCCTCGTCCGAGGCGAGCGTGCCCTCATCGGTGGTCGCCGACTGGTAGGACGACGGCTGCTGCTGAGCGGCCGGAGCCGGCGACGGGCTGGAGGTGGAGGCCTGCTCCGCGGGAGCATTCTCGGACTCCTCGTCGGCCTTGATCGCCTCGGCGACCTGTGCCTTGTGAGCGGTCCAGCGCTCGTAGGCGGCCGCGTACTGGGCCTCCCACTCCTCGCGCTGTGCCTCGTAGCCCTCGAGCCACTCGTTGGTCTCCGGGTCGAAGCCCTCGGGGTACTTGTACTCGCCGTTCTCGTCGTACTCCGCGGCCATGCCGTACAGAGCCGGGTCGAAGGTGGTGTCGTCGCCCTCGGGGTCGACCCCCTCGTTGGCCTGCTTCAGCGACAGCGAGATGCGGCGGCGCTCCAGGTCGATGTCGATGACCTTGACGAAGACGTCCTGGTCGACGGTGACGACCTGCTCGGGCAGATCCACGTGGCGCTGGGCCAGCTCGGAGATGTGCACCAGGCCCTCGATGCCGTCCTCGACGCGCACGAACGCACCGAAGGGAACCAGCTTGGTGACCTTGCCCGGGACGACCTCGCCGATGGCGTGGGTACGGGCGAACAGCTGCCACGGGTCCTCCTGGGTCGCCTTCAGCGACAGGGAGACGCGCTCGCGGTCCATGTCCACGTCGAGAACCTCGACGCTGACCTTCTGACCGACCTCGACGACCTCGGACGGGTGGTCGATGTGCTTCCAGGACAGCTCGGAGACGTGCACCAGGCCGTCGACACCGCCGAGATCGACGAAGGCGCCGAAGTTGACGATGGAGGAGACAGCGCCCTCGCGGACCTGGCCCTTGGCCAGGGTCTGCAGGAAGTCGGAGCGGACCGCGGACTGGGTCTCCTCCAGGTAGGCGCGACGGGAGAGGACCACGTTGTTGCGGTTCTTGTCGAGCTCGATGATCTTCGCCTCGATCTCCTGGCCCACGTAGGGCTGCAGGTCGCGCACGCGGCGCATCTCCACGAGAGAGGCGGGGAGGAAGCCGCGCAGGCCGATGTCCACGATGAGGCCGCCCTTGACGACCTCGATGACGCGGCCGGTGACCACGCCCTCGTCTTCCTTGATCTGTTCGATCGTGCCCCAGGCGCGCTCGTACTGGGCGCGCTTCTTCGACAGGATCAGACGGCCTTCCTTGTCCTCCTTCTGGAGGACGAGGGCTTCGATGCCGTCTCCGACCTCGACCACCTCACCGGGGTCGACGTCGTGCTTGATGGACAGCTCGCGCGAGGGGATGACGCCCTCGGTCTTGTAGCCGATGTCCAGGAGGACCTCGTCGTGATCGACCTTCACCACGGTGCCCTCGACGATGTCGCCATCGTTGAAGTACTTGATGGTGGCATCGATGGCAGCCATGAGATCGTCGGCGCCGCCGATGTCGTTGATGGCGATCTGGGGGGTCGTGGTTTCGGTCATGTAGGTAGGAACTCCGTCGGAACAGGTATGAGTAGGGATGATGGACGTGCCGCGCCCCTGCGATCGGGGCGCATCCGCGCGCGCACCGCCCTCACGCGAGGGCGACGGACCCTGCCTCGAAGGGCACAGTCCACGCACAGACCCTCACCAGGCTACCAGCCGCGCCACCCTTGTGCGAGGGCGCGAAGCGTCCCCGCCACCGGTGACGGTGTGAGTTGTCCCGCGTCCCGAGCGACGGTCCCGAGCGTCAGTGCGCGGCCTCGAGCCAGTTCGCGCCGACGCCGATGCCCACCTCGAGCGGGACGGACAGCTCGAAGGCGGAGCCCATCCCCTCGGCGACCAGCTCGCGCAGCGCCTCCTCCTCGCCGTGGGCGACGTCCAGGACCAGCTCGTCGTGCACCTGGAGCAGGACCCGCGAGCTCAGCTCCCGCTCGCGCAGCAGCCGGTCCACACGGAGCATGGCGAGCTTGATGATGTCCGCGGCGCTGCCCTGGATGGGCGAGTTCAGCGCGACCCGCTCGGCGTTCTCGCGGCGCTGACGGTTGTCGGAGGTGAGGTCCGGCAGGTACCGGCGCCGGCCCAGGATGGTCTCGGTGTACCCGGTCGAGCGCGCCGTCTCGACGCTCTGGCGCAGGAAGTCCCGGACCCCGCCGAACCGCTCGAAGTAGCCGTCGCGCAGCGCGGTCGCCTCGGACTGGGAGATGCGCAGCTGCCGGGCCAGCCCGAAAGCGCTGAGCCCGTAGGCGAGGCCGTAGCTGATCGCCTTGGTCTTCGAGCGCATCGCCGGGTCGACGTCCTCGGGAGCCACGTCGAACACACGGGAGGCGACGAAGCTGTGCAGGTCCTCGCCCGAGCGGAAGGCCTCGATCAGGCCGGCGTCCTCGGAGAGGTGGGCCATGATGCGCATCTCGATCTGCGAGTAGTCCGCGGTCATCAGCGCGGCGTACCCCTCGGAGGCGCGGAAGGCGGAACGGATCCGGCGGCCCTCCTCGGTACGGGTGGGGATGTTCTGCAGGTTCGGGTTGTTCGAGGAGAGCCGGCCGGTGGCGGCGATGTTCTGGTGGAAGGTGGTGTGGATACGCCCGGCCGGGGAGATGAACCGTCGCAGCGTGTCGATGATCTGGCGCATCTTGGTCACGTCCCGATGCGCGAGCAGATCGGCGAGGAAGGGGTGCTGGGTCTTCTCGAACAGTTCCAGCAGCGTCTCCGCGTTGGTGCTGTACCCGGTCTTGGTGCGCCGCCCCTTGGGCAGGCCGAGCCGCTCGTAGAGGACCTCCTGCAGCTGCTTGGGCGAACCCAGGTTGATGTGGTCGCCGCCGATGTGCGAGTACGCCGACTCGGCGACGGCGACCTGCTTGGCCTCATGCTCCTCGTCGAGGCCTGCCAGGACGTCATCTGAGACGGCGATGCCGGTGGCCTCGACCTCCCCGATGACCCCGGCCAGCGGGAGCTCGAGGTCATCGTGCAGGGAGGCGGCTCCGCGTTCGTCGAGCTCGGCGCGCAGCAGCTGCTCCAGGCGCAGCACGGCGTCGGCCGCACGCCCCAGCTGGTCCCCGCCGGACTCCTCGGCGCCCAGGTCCAGCTCCTGCTGGGCGACGGCGGACTCGACCTGCAGGTCCTCCTGCAGGTGCCGCATCGTCAGTCCCGCGAGATCGGTCGGCCGCTGATCGGGCCGGCAGAGGAACTCGGCGATCGCGAGATCCGTGCGCCATCCGGCGACGGCGAGGCCGTGGCCGCGCAGCTGGTGGGAGACCAGCTTGGTGTCGTGGGCGGTCTTGGCGACCGCAGGATCGGCCAGCCACCGGCCGAGCGCCCCCTCGGCGGTGTCGTCGAGCTCTGCGAGATCGACGACCGCCAGCGTGTCGGCGGTGGCGAGGGCGAGCTGGCGCACCTCACCCTGGCCCAGCACCCAGCTCCCGTCGGTCGCGATCGCCGCAGCATCCGCGAAGGCCCCGTCCAGCAGGGAGACCAGTTCGCTCGAGCTCGGCCGCTGCAGCTCCGGCAGCTCGCGCTCGGGCTCCTGCGGGACCTCCTCGGCCGAGGACAGGAAGTCGGCGGGGACGTCACGGCGGATCCCCGGGCCGAAGGCGAGCTCGTCGAACACGGCGTTCAGCGCCGTGGCGTCACCGCGTCCGAGCCCGTAGTGCTCCGGATCCGCAGGCACGTCGAGGTCGGTGACAGCGGCGTTCATCAGCCGGTTGCGCTCGACGTCCTCGAGGTGGTCGCGCAACGCCTGCCCAGCCTTGCCCTTGATCTCGTCGGCATGGGCGATGATGCCGGGCAGGTCGCCGTACTGGAGGATCCACTTCGCCGCCGTCTTGGGGCCCACGCCGGGCACACCCGGCAGATTGTCGGCGACCTCCCCCACCAGCGCCGCGAGGTCCGGGTACCGCGCCGGAGGGATCCCGTACTTCTCCTCGACCGCCTCGGGCGTCATCCGGCGCAGCTCCGTGACGCCCTTGACCGGCTGCAGCAGGGTCACGTTCTCCCCGACCAGCTGCAGGGCGTCACGGTCGCTGGAGACGATCAGCGCCTCGCCGCCCTCGGCGGCGGTGCGGGTGGCGAGCGTGGCGATGATGTCGTCGGCCTCGTAGTCCTCGACCGTCAGCCAGCGCACCCCGAGGGCATCGAGGAGCTGCATGATCAGCGGGATCTGCCCGGCGAAGTCGGGCGGGGTCTCGTCGCGGCCCGCCTTGTACTGCTCGTACATGCGATCGCGGAACGTCGCGCCGGGCAGGTCGAAGGCGACGACCACGTGGCTGGGACGCTCGGAGGCGACGACGTTGATGAGCATGCGGGCGAACCCGTACACGGCGTTGGTCGCCTGCCCGCGGCCGTCGGTGAATCCGTCGGCGGGCAGCGCGAAGAACGCCCTGAACGCCATGGCGTGTCCATCGATCAGCAGCAGCCGCTGACCGCTCAGATCGCTCGGGCGCTGGTCGCTCAGGTCGCTCGTACGCTGGCCTTCGAGGTCGTTCGCACTCATGGGGAGCAGTCTCCCACGTCGGCCCGACGCGCGCGCGGGTCCCGCTGTGGCAGGCTCGGTCCATGACCGACACGCCAGAGAACCACCCTGCCGGCTGCGACGGTCCGGCCGACGGTCAGGACCGGGCCGGCGTCTCCGCCCCGCTGTCCGGCGAGGACCTGCGCAGGATCGTCGAGCCCATGATCCGCGGCACGCTCATCGAACGCTGCGGCATGGAGCTGCTCAGCCTCGATGCTCGCGGCGGAACCATGACCATGCCCGTGGCCGGGAACACGCAGCCGGCAGGGCTGCTGCACGGAGGTGCCACCATCGCCCTCGCGGAGTCGGTCGCCTCGTTCGCAGGGATCCTCCGTGCCCGCGAGGTCCACGGCGACGGTGCCCAGGCCGTCGGCACCTCCGTCTCGGCGCTGCATCATCGCTCGGCGCGCGAGGGGATCGTCACGGCGACCTGCACGATCCGCCACGCCGGTCGGCAGGTGGCGAGCTACCTGGTCGACGTGCACGACGAGCGCGGCACACTGCTGAGCACCGTCACCGTCTCCACCATGCTGCTGCCGTCACGCTGACCGGGTGCCGGGGCGGGACGGTCCGTGGTCAGGCGTCGACCTCGAAGCTGGTCGCTTCTCCGGTCTCGATCTCGTTCGCCTCGGTCCACGAGTAGGTCCGCAGGTCGCCGGTGCGCGGATCGGGACCGTCCCCCAGCTCCAGCGCCCCCATCCTGCCGACGAAGGAGATCGTGGCACGGTCCCCGGCCTCCAGTGCGACGCGAAGGGTGCTGCGACAGTCGCCGTAGTCCGTGCATTCCTCGGTGCCGGTGAGCACCTGCGGGATCGAGCTGGCGATGTCGGTCCCCTGGACGGACAGGGCGTTCTGCGCGGCGAGTCCGGCGAGGACCACGGCGTCGTAGGCCTGCTGTGAGTACGCGTACCCGGTGTCCAGGAGGCCAGGGTCCACGTTGAGCATCATGTTGACGTGCTCGACGGTGAGCTCGCCGCCGGGTTCGAAACCCGTCGCCCTGGTCAGGCATTCCGGGGCGAGCTGCTCGTCGGCGTAGTCCACCGTCGCGGCCGGGGACAGTCGCGTGGGGAACTCGACGGTGGGGCGCTGCCCCTCGTCCAGCGTCGCCTTGTACAGCTCGGAGAGCAGGCGACCCGCCTCCGGTCCGCCGTTGACCACCAGCAGCGCCGGCGGCGACTCCAGCACCTTCTCGACGATCTTTCCGATCTTGCCGATCTTGCCGATCTTGCCGAAGGGGTAGAAGTGCTTCGAGACGATCTTGCCGCCCTCGGGGTTGAGGACCTGCTCCAGCTCGTGCAGCAGGCTCTGGCCCTGGGCGGTGTCCTCGGAGACGTAGGCGACGGTGCCCGGCTCCCCGCCCTTGTCGGAGGACCCCGCCCATGCTTCCTCCGCGTACAGAGCCGCGATCGCGCGGTCGTTGGGGGCCAGCCGCACCAGCATGCCGGAGCTCTGCACCTCGGCCGCGCGCACGCTCATCCCCGAGGTGAAGACGTCGATCACCGCGATGCCGGCCTCCACGAAGGCAGGGATCGCCGCGATCAGTGCGTCCTCGTCGAGGGAGGTGATCACGGCGGTCACCCCGGAGTCGGCCATCGAGGTGATCACGTCGGTGAGGTCCTCACCGGCCTCCTCCATCACGTGGCGCTCGGTCATCTCGACCTCATGGCCGAACAGGCCCTTCCATCGCGCGTTGACGTCGATCATGGCCTCGTGGACGGCGATCGCGATGGTCTTCTCGAAGGCGCCGGCGCGCCCGTAGGAGGCGCCGATCGAGCCCAGCACCAGCGGAACGTCGGGCTCCTCCTGCGCGGCGCCGGTGGGGGCGGTGGTGGTGGCACGGCCGCGGCCCCGGCCTCTGCGACCGTTGGTGCAGGCTGCCAGTGCGCCGGTGCCGAGGACTCCCGCCCCGAGTCCTCGCACCAGCCTGCGTCGTGAGATCACCATGCCCCCGTGCATCCCCTCCCGCTCCGGGCCCGACGGCCCCGGATCGATGTCACTCCTTGCCGGGACCGCCCAGCTGATCGATGACGGCGTCGGCGACCTCGCGCATGGTCAGGCGACGGTCCATCGAGGTCTTCTGGATCCAGCGGAAGGCCTCCGGCTCCGACAGACCCATGTTGGTCTGCAGCAGGCCCTTGGCGCGGTCCACGCGCTTGCGCGTCTCGAACCGTTCGCCGAGATCCTGGATCTCGGCCTCCAGCTGCGTGATCTGGGTGAAGCGGGAGATCGCGATCTCGATCGCCGGCAGCAGATCGGCCGGGGTGAAGGGCTTGACGACGTAGGCCATGGCGCCGGCATCGCGGGCGCGCTCGACGAGCTCGGCCTGCGAGAACGCCGTGAGCATCACGACGGGAGCGAGGTTGTCCTCACCGATGCGCTCGGCGGCGCTGACGCCGTCGGTCTGCGGCATCTTCACATCCATGATGACGACGTCGGGCCGCAGCTCACGAGCCTTGGTCACGGCGCTCTCGCCATCGCCGACCGCAGCGACCACCTCGAAACCGGCCTCGGTGAGGGTCTCGACGATGTCCATGCGGATGAGGCTCTCGTCCTCGGCCACGATGGCTGTGCGCTGGGAGCGGCCCTCCTCCTGCTCGGGGAGGTCCTGGGTGTCGTCGGGAAGGGAAGCGGTGTCGTCGTTCATGTCGCCCTATGTGTCGGGAGGGCCCGGCCGCGGGTGTCGGCACCCGGGCGGCCAAGGCCGGTGGTCATCAGCGGTATCCTAGTCCAGCCCTACTCCACGGGGGGCGAGCCGGGTTGGCGGAATGGTAGACGCGGCGCACTCAAAATGCGCTGTCCGCGAGGGCGTGCGGGTTCGAGTCCCGCACCCGGCACGCAGTACCGGCGTCGCACATCTCACGTGCGTGCCGCACCGGGAGACGGCGCCCGCCGGCCATGCAGGCCGGCGGGCGCCGTCTCGTCGGAGCGGGTCCGGATCAGGTCTGCGGCCCGGCGGCGATGCGGTCGGCCTCGATACGAGCGGACTCGGTGCCGTCGAGGTCGCCGATGCGGTGGACCCGGAGGGTGTTGGTGGAGCCGTGGACCCCGGGAGGCGACCCGGCCGCGATGATGACCAGATCGTTCTTCTGCAGGCCCTTGTGCTCGCGCAGCAGCTCGTCGACGACGCTGACCATCACGTCGGAATCCTTCTGCATCGGCACCAGGTGCGCCTCGATGCCCCAGGTCAGGGATAGCTGGCGGGCGACCTCGGGGTACGGGGTCATCGCCAGCAGAGGGATCGTGGGACGCAGGCGGGACAGGCGCCGCGCGGTGTCGCCGGACTCGGTGAAGGTCACCAGGTACTGCGCCGAGAGCTGGTCACCGATCTCGGCGGCCGCGCGGGTGATCGCTCCGCCGCGGGTGTGCGGGATGGTGCCCAGCGGGAGGATGCGGTCTGCGCCGTTCTCCTCGGTGTTGGTGACGATGCGGGCCATCGTGCGGACCGCCTCGAAGGGATAGGCGCCGACGCTGGTCTCGCCCGAGAGCATCACCGCGTCCGCGCCGTCGAGGATGGCGTTGGCGCAGTCGGAGGCCTCGGCGCGGGTGGGGCGCGGGCTCGTGATCATCGACTCCAGCACCTGGGTGGCGACGATCACCGGCTTGGCGTTGCGGCGGGCGAGCTCGATGGCGCGCTTCTGGACCAGCGGGACCTGCTCCAGCGGCAGCTCGACGCCGAGATCGCCGCGGGCGACCATGATGCCGTCGAAGGCACCGACGATGGAGCGCAGCGCGCGCACGGCCTGCGGCTTCTCGATCTTCGCGACGACGGGGACGCGGCGACCCTCTTCCTGCATGATCCGCAGCACCTCATCCATGTCGTGCGCGTCGCGCACGAAGGACAGGGCGATCACGTCGGCGCCCAGGGCCAGGCCCCAGCGCAGATCCGCGACGTCCTTCTCGCTCATCGCCGGGACGGAGACGGCCACGCCGGGCAGGTTGATGCCCTTGCTGTCGGAGACCGGGCCGGGGACCTCGACGACCGTGCTGACCTCGGTCTCGGAGACGTCGGTGACACGGACGGAGACCTTGCCGTCGTCGATCAGGAGGACATCCCCCGGGCGGCAGTCGCCCGGCAGGCCCTTGAAGGTGGTCGAGACCCGCTGCTTGGTCCCCACGATGTCCTCGGTGGTGATGACGAACTCGTCACCGACCTCGAGCTGGTGCGGGCCGTCCTCGAACTTGCCGAGACGGATCTTGGGGCCCTGCAGATCGACCAGGATGGCGACGTTGCGGCCCAGATCCTCGGCCGCCTTGCGGATGTTCGCGTAGACCTGCTCGTGATCTTCGTGGGTGCCGTGGCTGAGGTTCATCCTCGCCACGTTCATCCCCGCCTCGATCAGGGTCCGGATCTGCTCGTAGGTATTGGTCGCCGGACCGAGTGTGCAGACGATCTTCGCTTTGCGCATGTCAACCCATCTGTAGTTCTGATAAGGGCCGCGGCCCGCCGGCGAACGTCACGGACGCTCGCCGAAGGGGCCGCAGCATCGCGTGTGGGCCCAGTCTTTCACACTGTGACGGGCTTCTCTCCCGGCGCGACGGGCGCATGGAGAGAGGTGTCCCCCATCAGGTGGCTGTCGACGGCGGCGGCGCAGGAGCGCCCCTCCGCGATCGCCCACACGATGAGGCTCTGACCGCGGGCGCAGTCGCCGGCGGTGAACACGCCGGGGACGTCCGTCGCCCACTGCCCGTCGTGCGCGACGTTGCCGCGCGAGGTGAGCTCCACCCCGAGCGAGGACAGCAGCCCGTCCGTGCGCGGCCCGGTGAAGCCCATGGCCACCAGCACCAGCGTCGCGGGCAGCACGGTCTCGGTCCCGGGGGTGGGCAGACGCTTCCCGTCGCGGAACTGGGTGCGCGCCACCCGGAGCCCGGTGACGGCCCCGTTCTCGTCGGTCTCGAAGCCGGTGGTCGAGGCGAGGTACGAACGCTCACCGCCCTCCTCGTGGGCGGTGGAGACCTCGTACAGCACCGGGTGCGTCGGCCAGGGCTGGTTCTCGTCGCGCTCGCTGGGGGGCTGGGTGCCGATGGCGAGGGTGGTCACCGACTTCGCGCCCTGGCGCAGTGCGGTGCCGAGGCAGTCCGCGCCGGTGTCGCCGCCGCCGATGATCACCACGTCCTTGCCCTCGGCGGTGATCTGGCCCTCCAGCTCGTCGCCGGCCACCCGGCGGTTGGCCTGGGTCAGGTACTCCATGGCCGGATGGATGCCCGCGGCGTCACGTCCGGGAACGTCCAGCTGCCGCGGCGTGCTCGCACCGGTGGCCAGCACCACGGCGTCGAACCGGGAGCGCAGCTTCTCGACGGAGAGGGCGCCGGGGCCCTCGCCGCCGACGTCGACGCCGGTGCGGAACCGCGTGCCCTCGGCGCGCATCTGCTCGAGCCGGCGGTCGATGTGGCGCTTCTCCAGCTTGAACTCGGGGATGCCGTAGCGCAGCAGGCCGCCGATGCGGTCATCACGCTCGAAGACGACCACCGAGTGGCCGGCACGGGTCAGCTGCTGCGCGGCGGCGAGCCCGGCCGGACCGGATCCGACGACGGCCACGGCGCGGCCGGTCTGACGGGACGGCTCGACGGGCTCGACCCAGCCCTCCTCGAAGGCGCGGTCGATGATCGAGACCTCGACGTTCTTGATGGTCACCGGCGGCTGGTTGATGCCCAGCACACAGCTGGACTCGCACGGCGCCGGGCAGGCGCGGCCGGTGAACTCCGGGAAGTTATTGGTCGCGTGCAGGCGCTCGATCGCCTCGTGCCAGTCGTCGCGGTAGACCAGGTCGTTCCACTCCGGGATCAGGTTGCCCAGCGGGCAGCCCTGGTGGCAGAAGGGGATGCCGCAGTTCATGCAGCGCCCGGCCTGTCGGGAGACGACGTTCAGCGTGCCCTTCTCGCGGGCCTCGTACACCTCGCGCCAGTCCATGAGCCGCACCGGGACCGGCCGAGGGGCGGGCAGCTCGCGGTCGCGATACCGCAGGAATCCTCGGGGATCAGCCATGAGTGCTCTCCATGATCTCGTTCCAGACGTCGTTCGAATCGGGGTCGACCCCTTGGGCCAGCGCGTCCTCGCGGATCGAGGTGATGCGCAGGAAGGCGCGGGGGGCGACCTCGGTGAGCCGGCTCATCAGCTCGTCCTCGTCGGCCAGCAGGGCGGCCGCACGGTCGGAGCCGGTGCGCCGGGCGTGTTCGGAGACCGCCTCCAGGACGAAGGCCCGGTGCTCCTCGCGCACGGGCGTGATCTCGAAGGTGGCGGCGTCCTTGGGGTTCAGGGAGGCTGTATCGAGATCGAGGACGAACAGCGTGCCCCCGCTCATACCGGCGCCCAGGTTGCGTCCCGTCGGGCCCAGGATCACCACGGCGCCACCGGTCATGTACTCCGCGCCGTGGTCGCCGATGCCCTCGACGACCAGGGTGGCCCCGGAGTTGCGCACGCCGAACCGCTCCCCTGCGGAGCCGGCCAGCAGCAGTCTGCCGCTGGTGGCCCCGTAGGCGCAGGTGTTGCCCGCGATCGGGGCGGAGGTCAGCGAGGGGGCGGAGCCGGCGCCATGGCCGATGGCGATCACACCGCCGGAGAGCCCCTTGCCGACGTAGTCGTTGGCGTCGCCCCGCAGCTGGAGGGAGATGCCGGCCGGGAGGAAGGCGCCGAAGGACTGCCCGCCGGTGCCCTCGAGATCGAGCACGACGGAGTCCTCGGCCAGACCCTCGCCCCCGGTGCGCCGGGTGACTTCATGGCCCAGGAGCGTGCCCGTGCTGCGCTGGACGTTGCTGATGGTGTCGGTGATGTGCACCGAGGCCAGCCGTCCCTCGATGACCTCGGCGGCCTGTTCGATCCAGGGGTGGTCCGCCGCCCGTTCCAGCTGGTGGTCCTGGTCGCGCCGGCGCCGGGGGAAGTCGCCCTCGTGGATGACGGGGGCGGCGAGGATCGCCTCGAGATCGAGACCCTCGCGCTTGGCCGCACCCAGCACCGAGCGGCTCATCGTGTCGTCGCGCAGACCCAGCAGGTCGGTGCGACCGATCGCCTCGTCCAGAGAGCGCAGACCCAGTGCGGCGAGGTGCTCGCGGACCTGCTCGGCGACGAACTGGAAGAACGTCACCACGTGCTCGGCCTGGCCGGTGTAACGGGCACGCAGCTCCGGGTTCTGGGTGGCCACGCCCACCGGGCAGGTGTCCAGGTGGCACACGCGCATCATCACGCAGCCGGAGACGACCAGCGGAGCGGACGCGAACCCGTACTCCTCGGCGCCCAGCAGGGCGGCGATGATCACGTCGCGCCCGGTCTTCATCTGACCGTCGACCTGCACCGTGATGCGGTCGCGCAGGCCGTTCAGCAGCAGAGTCTGCTGCGTCTCGGCCAGGCCCAGCTCCCAGGGGGTGCCGGCGTGCTTGAGCGAGTTCAGCGGGCTGGCCCCCGTGCCGCCGTCGTGGCCGGAGATCAGCACCACGTCGGCGTGCGCCTTGGACACGCCGGTCGCGACCGTGCCGACCCCGAAGCGGGACACCAGCTTGACGTGGACGCGGGCGGCGGGGTTCGCCGACTTGGCGTCGTGGATCAGCTGGGCGAGATCCTCGATCGAGTAGATGTCGTGGTGCGGCGGCGGGGAGATCAGGCCGATGCCCGGGGTGGAGTGACGGGTCCGTGCGATCCACGGGTAGACCTTCTCCGGGGGCAGCTGGCCGCCCTCGCCGGGCTTCGCACCCTGGGCGATCTTGATCTGGATGTCCCGCGCGAACGTCAGGTACTGGCTGGTCACGCCGAAGCGGCCGGAGGCGATCTGCTTGATCGCGCTGCGCCGCTCAGGATCGTGCAGACGCTCCGTGTCCTCGCCGCCCTCACCGCTGTTGGACATGCCGCCCAGACGGTTCATCGCGATGGCGAGCGTCTCGTGGGCCTCCTGCGAGATGGACCCGTAGCTCATCGCGCCGGTCATGAAGCGGCGGGTGATCGACTCGACCGGCTCGACCTCCTCGATCGGCACCGGCGACTGATCCTCCGTGCGCAGCTTCAGCAGCCCGCGGATGGTCATCAGACGTTCGTGCTGGTCGTCGACCTCGTCCGTGTAGCGACGGAACTCGTCGTACTGACGGGTGCGCGCCGAGTGCTGCAGGCGGAAGACGGCCTCGGGCGTGAACAGGTGCGGCTCGCCCTCGCGGCGCCACTGGTACTCGCCGCCGACGGGCAGGCTCCGGTGAGCCTGGTGGACGCCGTCGACCGGGTAGGCCAGGGCGTGGCGGGCCGCGTTCTCCTGGGCGATGACGTCGAGGTCGATGCCGCCGATGCGGGAGATGGTGCCCGGGAAGTAGGTGTCCACCAGGTCCTGGGAGAGGCCGACGGCCTCGAAGATCTGCGCGCCGCGGTACGAGGCCACCGTGGCGATGCCCATCTTCGACATGATCTTCAGGACGCCCTTGCCGAGGGCGACGATGAGGTTGCGCACCGCCTGCTCGGGGGCGACGTCGCTGACCACGCCGCGCTCGACGAGCTCCTCGACGCTCTCCATCGCGAGGTAGGGGTTGATGGCGCTGGCGCCGTAGCCGATCAGCAGGGCGGCGTGGTGGACCTCGCGGACGTCGCCGGCCTCGACCAGCAGGGCCGCGGCGGTACGGCGGCCCGTGCGCACCAGATGGTGCTGGACGGCGCTGGTCAGCAGCAGCGAGGGGATCGGCGCGAGCACCTGGTTCGCATCACGGTCCGAGAGCACCAGGAAGGTGGCGCCGTCGTCGATCGCGGCGACCGCTTCGTCACAGATCTCCTGCAGACGCTTCTCGAGCGCCTCGGTGCCGCCCGCGACCGGGTACAGGCCGCGCAGGCGCACGGTGCGGAAGTCCGCGGTCGCCGGGTTGGCGTCGACCGCCACGATCTTGGCGAGCTCGTCGTTGTCGATGATGGGGAAGTCCAGCGCCAGCTGGCGAGCGTGCTGCGGGGTGGCGTCGAGCAGGTTCCGCGCCTGGCCGATGGCCACGCCCAGCGAGGTCACGATCTCCTCGCGCAGGGAGTCCAGCGGAGGGTTGGTGACCTGGGCGAACATCTGGGTGAAGTAGTCGAACAGCAGCCTCGGGCGATCCGAGAGCACCGCGATCGGGGTGTCGGTGCCCATCGCACCGAGCGGCTCCGCGCCCTTGGCGGCCATCGGGGCGAGCAGGATCCTCAGCTCCTCCTCGGTGTACCCGAACGTCTGCTGACGCCGGACCACGGAGGAGCGGGTGTGGGTGATGTGCTCGCGGGAGGGTAGCTCGGACAGATTCACCTTCTGCTCGCGCACCCAGGTCCCGTACGGGTGCTCGGTGGCGATGCGGTGCTTGAGCTCCTGGCTGGGCACGATCTCGCCCTCGGCGACGTCCACCAGGAAGATCTCGCCCGGCGCGACGCGCCCGGTGCGCACCAGGGAGGAGCGCGGGACGTCCAGCAGCCCGGTCTCCGAGCCCAGGATCACCAGGTCGTCGTCGGTGACCCAGTACCGCAGGGGGCGCAGACCGTTGCGGTCCAGGCGCGCACCGACCTGCGTGCCATCGGTGAAGACGACCGAGGCCGGGCCGTCCCACGGCTCCTGCAGGGCCGCGTGGAACTCGTAGAAGGCCCGCAGGTCCGGGTCCATCGAGTCGTCGTTCTCCCACGGCTCGGGGATCAGCATCATCAGCGCGTGCGGGAGCGAGCGGCCCGAGAGGTTCAGCAGCTCGAGGGTCTCGTCCAGGCTCGCCGAGTCCGACGCCCCGGGCGTGCTAACCGGCAGCAGCCGCGCGAAGTCCTCGCCGAACACGTCGGTGCGCATGCTGCCCTCGGCGGCGCGCAGCCGGTTGCGGTTGCCGATCACCGTGTTGATCTCGCCGTTGTGGGCCAGGGTTCGGAAGGGATGGGCCAGCGGCCAGGCCGGGAACGTGTTGGTCGAGAACCGGGAGTGGACGATCGCCAGCTCGGCCTCGAACCGCGGATCATGCAGGTCCGGGTAGAACTGCTCGAGCTGGGCCGGGGTGAGCATGCCCTTGTAGACCATCACGCGCGTGGACAGCGAGGGGAAGTAGGCGCGGGTGGTGTGCTCGACCCGGCGGCGCACCGCGAAGGCGGCGCGCTCGAGCTCGATACCGGTGCGCTGACCGGCCGCGTCGGCGACGAAGACCTGCACGAAGTCGGGGCGGACGGCCTCGGCGGAGGGGCCGACGAGACCGTCGGTGGTGGGCACCTCGCGCTGGCCGAGGACTCGCAGGCCCTCCTCGGCGCAGATCGACTCGAGGGCCTCGAACGCCTCGCGGCGGCCCTCCTCGTCGCGGGGGACGAAGGCGATGCCGGCGGCGTAGGAGCCCAACGGCGGCAGCTCGAGGCCGCTGACCTCGCGCAGGAACGAATCCGGCAGCTGGACCATGATCCCGGCGCCGTCACCGGTGGCCTCCTCGGCACCGACGGCTCCGCGGTGCTCGAGGTTGCGCAGCGCGGTCAGGGCGTGCTCGACGATGTCGTGGCCGGGGCGGCCCCGGAGGGTGGCGATCATCGCCACGCCGCACGAGTCGCCCTCGCTCTCGGGGCGGTAGAGGCCCTGCGAGGCGGGGAAGCGGGAGAAGCGGGTATCGAGGGGGTGCATACGAGCCCTTCCAGGTGGGCGGCCGGTGACGGCTCGCCGGTGGTCGACGGGTGCCCGGTCCGGGCCACGGTCCTCAGGCGCGCCTGTGGCGTCCGGTGTCCGTGGGGCCCTCCGGGTCCCGGGGGGAGGATTCTTCGTCGGCGGCGGGAGGAGTCCCGGATCTGTCGGGCTCGTCCTCATCGTCGGGGTCCTCGTCCTCGGCGGGGGCGGGTACGACGAACGATCCGTCGGCCGCGACGACCTCGCCGCCGCGCCGGCGTTGTCGCACGGTGAGGATCACGAAGGCGAGTAGGGCGACCAGAACCATGATGATAGCGACCAGGGTGTGGATGCGCAGCGGCCCGATCACCAGGACGGGCTCGCTGCGGATGGCATCGATCCAGGCGCGGCCGGTCGAGTAGATCCCGGCGTAGGCCCAGAACACGCGGCCGCCGCCCAGCTCGAAGCGGCGCGCCAGGGCCAGCAGCACCACGACACCGACGAGGTTCCACAGCTGCTCGTACAGGAAGGTCGGGTGGTACGTGCCGGGCTCACAGCCGGGGATCGTGGTGCCGTTGGTGACGCAGGTGACGTCCCACGCCCACCAGGAGCCCAGGGGCGGGCCGTAGAGCTCCTGGTTGAACCAGTTGCCGAACCGGCCGATGGCCTGCGCGACCATCAGGGTGGGGGCGATGGTGTCGGCCAGGGCGGTGAACGAGACCTGCTTCATCCGGGCCATGAAGTATGCCGCGATCGCGCCGCCGGCCACGCCGCCGTAGATCGCCAGGCCGCCCTGCCAGATGTAGAGCACGGCGATGGGGTCCCCGCCCTCCCCGAAGAACGGGGCCGGGGAGGTCAGCACGTGCCAGATGCGGGCGCCGATGATCCCGGCGATGATTGCGACGAACACGATGTCGAAGAGGTCGTCGCCGTCGCCGCCGCGCGCGACCCAGCGCTTGGTGGCCCACCACAGGGCCACCCCCATCCCGAGCAGGATGCAGATCGCGTAGAAGTGCACCGTGAGCGGGCCGAGGGAGAGCGAGGAGATGGGCGAACTGGGGATCATGTCCGGGCTCTCCTCACTGTGGTGCGGGACGGCTGGGCGGTGCGGGACGACGGGGCGGCGGACTCGCCGGGCGACGGGCCCGCCCCGCTGGGGCCGGCCCGAGAGCGGACCGGGCGGCCCCTGTGGATGCTGCGCCGACGAGGTGGTGCCGTGCGGGTCCTTCGGGGCGGTACTACGAGGCGGTGCGAGCGCGCTCCACTCCGGCGCGCAGATCGTCGGCCACGGCTGCGAGGGCGGTGCGGGTCGCAGGGGCGTCGCCCGCGTTGTCCAGCAGCGTGCGCACGAAGGCGGAGCCGACGATCACTCCATCAGCGTACGCGCCGACCTGCGCGGCCTGCTCACCGTTCGAGACGCCGAGACCGACGCAGACGTTGCGGGCGCCGGCCGCGCGGGTGCGCGCCACCAGGTCCTCGGTGGCCGCCGACACGCTCGCGCGGGTCCCGGTGACGCCCATGGTGCTCGCCGCGTAGACGAAGCCCGTTGTGTGGGAGACCACATGGGCGAGGCGGTCCGGCGGCGAGCTGGGTGCGACCAGGAACACGCGGTCCACGCCGTGCTCCTCGCTCGCGGCGATCCAGTCGGCGCCCTCATCGGGGATCAGGTCGGGGGTGATGACTCCGGCCCCGCCGGCCGCGGCGAGGTCGCGCGCGAAGGCGGCAGGCCCGTAGGCGAGGACCGGGTTCCAGTAGGACATGACGAGGATGGCGGCTCCGCGGCCCGAGAGCGCCTCGACGGCCTCGAGCACGTGACGGGTGCGCACTCCACCGGCCAGAGCGGCCGAGGCCGCCTGCTGGATCACCGGTCCGTCCATGACCGGGTCCGAGTACGGAAGGCCCAGTTCGATCATGTCGGCCCCGTGATCGATCAGCACCCGGGCGGCGTCGATGGACTGCTCGACGTCGGGATACCCGACGGGCAGGTAGCCGATAAGCGCGGAGCGGTTCTCGCTGCGGGCGCTGTCCAGGGCGTCGGCCGCGCGCACGCGGGCGGTCTCGGGGGCGGTCATCGGGACACCTCTCCCTCGGCACCGGCAGGGCCGGTGGGGCCTGCGGCGGTGGTGCGGGCGCGGGCGCGGAGGCTCTCGAGGTCGGCGCGGGCGGGGTCCTCGCCCACCAGGCCGAACCAGCGGGAGGCGGTGTCGACGTCCTTGTCCCCCCGACCGGAGAGGCTGACCAGGATGACGGCCTCCTCCCCCAGCTCCCGGCCCAGTTCGAGGGCTCCGGCCAGTGCGTGGGCGGATTCGATCGCGGGCATGATGCCCTCGGTCATGGACAGCAGGGCGAAGGCGTCCATGGCGGGGCCGTCGTCGATGGCCCGGTACTCGGCACGGCCGATGTCCGCGAGCCAGGCGTGCTCGGGGCCCACGCTGGGGTAGTCCAGCCCGGCGGAGACCGAGTGCGAGGGGATGGTCTGGCCGTCCTGGTCCTGCATCACGAAGCTGCGGGCCCCGTGGAGCACCCCGGCGGACCCTCCGGAGATGGTCGAGGAGTGCCGACCCGAGTCGATGCCGTCTCCTCCGGCCTCGCAGCCGATCAGCCGGACGACGGGGTCCACGTCGTCGAGGAACGCGTGGAAGATGCCCATCGCGTTCGAGCCGCCGCCGACGCAGGCGACCACCGCGTCGGGCAGGCGGCCCACCCGCTCGAGGGTCTGGGAGCGCGCCTCCTCGCCGATGATGCGATGGAAGTCGCGGACCATCACCGGGAAGGGGTGCGGTCCGGCGACGGTGCCCAGGAGGTAGTGGGTGCTCTCGACGTTGGCGACCCAGTCGCGGAACGCTTCGTTGATGGCGTCCTTGAGGGTGCGGGAGCCTTGGCTGACCGGGACCACGTCGGCCCCGAGCAGGCGCATCCTGGCGACGTTCAGCGCCTGCCGCTCGGTGTCCTCCTCGCCCATGTAGATCGTGCAGTCCAGGCCGAACAGGGCCGCTGCGGTGGCGGTGGCGACGCCGTGCTGGCCGGCGCCGGTCTCCGCGATGACCCGGGACTTGCCCATGCGCTTGGTCAGCAGTGCCTGGCCGAGGACGTTGTTGATCTTGTGGCTGCCGGTGTGGTTGAGGTCCTCGCGCTTGAGCAGGATCCGGGCGCCGCCGGCGAGCTGGGAGAAGCGCGGCACCTCGGACAGCAGCGAGGGCCGGCCGGTGTACTCCGCTGCCAGGCGCTGCAGCTCGACCGCGAACTCCGGGTCCACGACGGCCTTCTCGTAGGTCTCGGTGAGCTCGTCGAGGGCCGGGACCAGGGCTTCGGGCAGGAATCGACCGCCGAAGTCCCCGAAGTAGGGGCCGGACTCGGAGCGCAGCTGCCCGGCGGGACGCTGCATATCGGTGCGGACCTGGCCATCGGGCGGGACGGGCTGGGGATGCGGGGCGCTCATGCGCGGGCTCCTTCCGGGGCGGTGCGACCGCGACGTGCGACCTGGCGGAACGCGGTGACGGCGGCGGCAGGATCACCGGCGGTGACCAGTGCCTCGCCGACCAGCACGGCGTCTGCTCCGGCCGCGGCGTAGGCCTCGACGTCCTGGACGGAGGCCACGGCCGATTCCCCGATGGCCAGCGGTCCGGCCGGGATCCGGCGCAGCAGGTCACCGGCACGGTCGGGGTGCACGTCGAGGGTCTTGAGGTCGCGGGCGTTGACGCCGAGGAGGTCGGCATCCAGGGCGAGGGCACGGTCGAGCTCGTCGGCGGTGTGGGCCTCGATCAGGGCCTGCATCCCCAGCTCGGCCGTGAGCTCGGCGAGGTCGTGCAGCAGTGAATCCTCCAGCGCCGCCACGATCAGCAGGATCAGGTCGGCGCCATGGGCGCGCGCTTCGAGCACCTGGTACGGATCGACGATGAAGTCCTTGCGCAGCACGGGAACGTCGACGCGCGCACGCACGGCGTCGAGGTCCTCCAGGGAGCCGCGGAAGCGGCGGGGCTCGGTCAGGACGCTGATCGCGCTCGCACCGCTGTCGGCGTAGATCGCCGCGAGGTCGGCAGGAGCGGGGATCTCTGCGAGTGCGCCCTTGGAGGGGCTGGCACGCTTGACCTCGGCGATGAGGCCCATGGTGGTGCCGTCCCCGCGCAGGGCGGCGCGGGCGTCGCGGGCCGGGGCGGCGTCACGGGCGAGCTGCTCGAGCTCGGTGGCGGGCGTCGCCGCGCGTCGGGGCTCGAGGTCCTCTCGCACCCCGGCGATGATGTCGTCGAGCACGGTGCCGGTGGGGGTCACGGGTGCCTCCTGCAGCGGTCTGGGGCGGGATCGCCGGTGGTGCGATCGGGACGGGGGTCGGTGCTCAGGCGCCGACGAAGGAGATCGGGGCGAGGAACCAGAAGGCGGGGATGTTCCGCAGCACGGTGAACAGGGCCACCAGGGCGCCCATCAGGATCATCACGCGGTTCGAGGGCAGCATGCCGATCGGCCTGCCCCGTGCCCGTCGTACGGTCCACAGGGCGATCCCCGCGGCCACGGCCGGCAGGGCGAGGATGATCAGCGCATTGCTGCGCAGAGCGAGCAGCAGGTTCCCCTCCAGCAGCGCGTGGACGGCACGGATCGCCCCGCACCCGGGGCAGTCCAGCCCGGTCAGGGTGTGGACGATGCACAGGGGCACGTTCGTGCGGAAGGGGTCGAAGGTGGCCTGGACCGTGAGAGCGACGAGGAGCCCGCCGGCCACGATCCCCAGGGGCAGCAGGGTCCTGCGGAGTCCGCCGGCGGGGGCGTCCGGCACGGCGTGGCCGTGCTGGTCCCGCGCCGCCGAGGTCATCTCGAGTCGTTCTGGACGAGTTCCGGCTTGGGCTGGCCGAGACCGGCGAGCGACATGACGATGCCCGCGATGATCGCGAGCGCCATCACGCCGATGCCGATCCACACCAGAAGCATCATGGCCAGGATCATTCCCGCGGCCACGATGGCCGAGCCGAAGACCACGCCCATGGTCAGCGTCCAGGCGGCCGCGGTCTTGCCCTCGTTGTGGGGCGGGTGCGGCGGCACGGCGTAGGTCTTGGTCATGGTCCTTCTCCGGTAGGGGGCCCTGTCGAGGCTATTGTGCCACGTCATGGCGCCACGGACGGGGCGGCGTCCGGCGCTGTCGCTCAGGTGTCGGAGGCCGGGTGATCACGGTCACCGAGCTGCTGCCCGGAGGCGCGGCGCTGCGCGCCGTCGCCCGGTTCGCGATCAGGGCCCGGCTCGGCACGGGCGTCGACGTCCGCACTGGGATCCTCGCCCCGGGTCAGGGCGTCCCAGGCCGCGGCAGGGTCCTCTGCCGGGTCCGCCGTGACGGTGACGGCGGCGCTGCGGTACCGCGTGCCGACGGGCCAGGTCCGGCCCGCCACGAGGACGATCAGACCGGTCGCGGCCACGGCCAGGGCGGGCAGGAGCGTGAGCAGGGGCCAGGCGGTGGCCTGGGCCTGCACCTGGGAGCCGAGGACGCCGGTGGCGCCGGCGACCGCGGAGCCGGAGGCCGAGATCGGGTCTGCGCTCACCATGACCGCCGAGTATCCGCCGGCCAGTCCCGCGGCGAGCAGCACGGGGCCGGTCACGAAGCGCACCCAGGTCGAGGACAGGGTGGTCGCCAGCGCCGCGGCGACCGCGACGATCGCCACGGCGAGCACCGCGGGAGCGGCGTCGGTGCCCTTGACGGCCACGTCCTGCGTGGTGCCGGCGAGGTCCGGCGCCGAGGCCTGCACCCAGGTCATCCGGGTGGCACCGGCCAGCAGGGCCGAGGCGAGCAGGCCGGCCAGCACGGTCATCCGCCGGCTCGGGGTGCGCCGCGATCGCGCGGGCCCGGCCGGGGCCAGGTCGGACGTCGGCTCTTCCGGAGGGTCCTCGGGGCGGGAGGTGCTCATGCGGACCGCAGCGTATCGGCCGAGGCGACGGCGCGCAGGGCCGCGGCCGCCTTCGACTGGGTCTCGCGGTGCTCCATGGTGGGGTCGGAGTCGGCGACCACTCCCCCGCCGGCCTGGACGTGCGCGGTGCCGTCCTTGAGCACGGCGGTGCGGATGGCGATGGCCATGTCCATGTCCCCGGCGAAGTCGATGTACCCGACGGTGCCGCCGTACACGCCGCGCCGGACCGGCTCGAGCCGGTCGATGATCCGCATGGCCGCCGGCTTCGGGGCCCCGGAGAGGGTCCCGGCCGGGAACGTGGCCCGCAGCGCGTCGTAGGCCAGGGCGTCGTCACGGATGCGCCCGGTGACGGTGGAGACGATGTGCTGGATGTGGGAGAAGCGCTGGATGTGCATGAAGTCGCGCACCACCACGGTCCCTGGATCGCAGAACTTCTGGAGATCGTTGCGGGCGAGGTCGACGAGCATGAGGTGCTCGGAGCGCTCCTTGGCATCGGCCAGCATCTCCTGGGCGAGGCGCTCGTCCTCCTCCGGGCCCGCGCCGCGCGGGCGGGAGCCGGCGATGGGGTGCGTGGTGGCGGTCCTGCCGCGCACGGTGACCAGCGACTCGGGACTCGCGCCCACCACGTCGATGGGCTCCCCGCTCGCATCGACGGTGCGCAGGAGATACATGTAGGGGCTGGGGTTCATCCGCCGCAGCACCCGGTATACGTCCAGCGGGTCCGCCGCCACCGGCAGGGAGAAGCGCTGCGAGGGCACCACCTGGAAGATCTCGCCGTCGATGATGTCGCGGACGGCGTCCTGCACGGCCCGCTCGTACTCGAGCTGCGCGGTGCGCGCCTTCGGCTCGAGGTCGCGAACGGTCTCGTAGACCATCGCACCGGTTCTCACCGGGGTGCGCAGGCGCTCCCGCATCGCCTCCAGGCGCGCGAGCGCGTCATCGTAGGCGGCATCGACCCCGTCTGCCGTGGCGTCGAGGTTCAGCGCGTTGGCGACCAGCACCACCGTGGAGTCGTGGTCGTCGTGGACGACCACGTCCTGGGCGAGGAGCATCGAGAGATCCGGCAGGCCCACCTCGTCGGGCGGAGAGACCTCGAGCTTCTCCCAGTGACGCACCGCGTCGTAGGCGAGATAGCCGACCATGCCGCCGGAGAAGGGAGGCAGGTGCGGCTGGCGGGCGGCGCGGAAGGCGCTGGTGACGGCGCGCAGCGCCTCCACGGGGCTGCCGGTGGTGGGCACGCCGGCCGGGACGTCGCCGATCCAGTGGGCGCTGCCCTCGCGCTCGGTCAGCACGGCGCGGGCGCGGGTGCCGATGATCGACCAGCGTGAGGCCTCGCCCTCCCCCGCGGACTCCAGGAGGAAGGTGCCGCGGCCGTCGCCGTCCGCCGTCAGACGGCGGTACAGCGAGACCGGGGTGTCCTCGTCGGCCAGCAGCCGCATGCTCACCGGGACCACCCGTTGGCGGGCGGCCAGGGCGCGGAAGGTCTCGCGGTCGGGGTGGATCACGCCGAGGGCGTCGCCCTCGCGCCCCGCGACCAGCTCCGGGTACGCCTCGGAGGGGTCGGCGGCAGCGGCATCCGGCGCGGTCGGGTGCTCCGGGTTCATGCGTGCCGCTCCGCGGGCGAGAGGGAGAGGGCGCCCAGGTCCCCGCCGTCGAAGCAGGTCTCGGTGCCGCGGTGGCAGGCCGCGCCGACCTGGTCGACCTGGACCAGCAGCGTGTCGCCGTCGCAGTCCAGTGCCACGGAGCGGACCCATTGCACGTGCCCGCTGGTGTCACCCTTGCGCCAGTACTCCCCGCGGGAGCGCGACCAATAGGTGGCCCGCCCGCTGGTCAGGGTGCGGTGCAGGGCCTCGTCGTCCATCCAGCCGACCATCAGCACGCGCTGGTCGGCGGCGTCCTGGACCACGGCGGTGAGCAGTCCGCGCTCGTCGTGCTTGAGGCGGGCGGCGAGCTCCGGGTCGAGGCCCGCGGGAGAGGTCGGGTCAGGCGTGGTCACAGGGCGTTCTCCAGCTCCTCGGCTCGATCGGTGCGTTCCCAGGTGAACTCGGGCAGCTCGCGGCCGAAATGGCCGTGGACCGAGGTCAGTGCGTAGATCGGGCGCAGCAGGTCGAGGGCGTCGATGAGGGCGGCCGGCCGCAGGTCGAAGACCTTGCGGACCGCCGCCGCGATCTGGTGGGCAGGGGCGTGGCCGGTGCCGAAGGTCTCGACGTACAGGCCGACGGGTTCGGCGACGCCGATGGCGTAGGCCACCTGGACCTCGCAGCGATCGGCGAGCCCGGCGGCGACGATGTTCTTGGCCACCCAGCGCATCGCGTAGGCACCGGAGCGGTCCACCTTCGAGGGGTCCTTCCCGGAGAAGGCGCCACCACCGTGGCGGGCCATGCCGCCGTAGGTGTCCACGATGATCTTGCGACCGGTCAGCCCGGCATCGCCCTTGGGCCCGCCCAGGACGAAGCGCCCGGAGGGATTGATGTGGACGGCGACGTCGGAGACGTCCAGCCCCAGGCCCGCGAGATCCTCCAGCACGGGCGCGATCACCACGCGCGAGATCGCCGGGGCCAGCTG